>CAZBDL010000583.1:0-2087 GCA_964490525.1 uncultured Victivallales bacterium
CATCATGGAGGGGGGTGAGCCGGAGCCCGGAGATGTCGAGGTTGCCGGCGCGGATGGTGCGGGCCTCGCCGCACAGCGGAACCAGGTCACGGTTGGCGGCCATCGCGGCGGCCGCGGCATCGTCGATCCTGGCCTCGTGGATGGCGACGTCGCGGAAGACGAGGTCGGCGACCTTCCTGCCCTCGTGATGCAGGGCCTGGCCAAGGACCAGGTCGCCGGTGCGGGCGATCTCGATGGGATCGCCGCCGCCGCGCCAGTGGCCCAGGTCGCCTTGGGGTGTGCCCTGGAGGTTGACCGAGACCTCGGCGTGGTCGCTGGCCCAGTTCACCACCAGGAAGTAGCGCTGGTTGACGGCCAGGCGGCTGAGCGGGAGCTGGAAGAGGATGTCCTTGCCGTCCTTGGGCTTGAGCGTGAAGTTGATCCCGCCGCCGGTGTTCTGCCCGGCAGCGTTGCGGGAGAAGAAGATCCGGGCATCGAGGAAGGGCGTGGCGAGGAAGGGCCCGGCGACATGGCCGGTCCCTCCGTCGGGATGCAGGTGGAGGGTGTCGGGCGCATCCGCACGGAGGGTGAATTCGCCGGAGATCGCCCCGTTCGCGGGCCATTCGCGTCCGGCCATGTTGACGGCGGTCGAGTTGTCCGGCGCGGCCATGGCGGCGCCGACGGCGAGGCTGGCGATCATGGTCATGGCAAGGCTCCGTGGCATGGGCGAAGGCTCCTAGCGGGTGTCGTGGGCATGGCGGCGGACCCGGGCGGCGTCGATGCGGATGTCGGCCTCCGGCCAATTGTCGAAGGCGATGGTCTTGCGGGTGCCGTCCGGGTATTCCGCCCGCAGGCGATGGGCGGAAAGCGGGACGATGCGGATGCGTTCGCCGTCGGCGCGGGCCGGGACCAGGGCGGCGAGGAAGGCATGCTGAACCTTGGGCTCGCGGTTGGTGACCCACAGGTTGTTGTGCGGCACCGTGATCTTGTCCAGGTCGAGCCGCCGGGCCTGCCAGAGCGCGGCCTTGCTGCGGGCATGGAAGTCCTCGCCGGTGATGGGGTTGCAGAAGCCGTCGCGGCCGGTCAGGTTGGCCCATTCGAGCGTCTCCGGCGGCAGCGCGAAGACCAGTTCGGCGGTGACGTCGCCGACCGTGTACGCGGCCTTCAGGACGCCGTCCTCGGGACCGAGCGCCAGGGGCGTCGGGGCGTCGGCGTGGTAGAGCCAGGAGAAGCGGGCCGGGCGCGAGGCCATCGCCAGGTCGTCGTAGACGGCGAACCAGCGGTTGTCGATGAAGAGCACATGGCGCAGGTAGTGGGCCAGTTCGTAGCGGGGCTGGCCATCGGCGTCGAATCCCGCCGGATAGGCGCGGGTCAGGTCGGCGGCCCAGGCGACCAGGCCGGGCGCCTCGCGGTAGGCGACGATGCGGGCGATGGCCGGGGCATAGGGGCGCCGCTCGTCGATGCGGGCCTGGCCGCGGCCATCGATGAGCATGACGTTGTGGGCGAGGGTCTCGCGGGGGAAGGGGTCGGGATAGAAGAGGGAGCCGCCGCCGGCCGCGAGGGTCTGGCCGTAGGCATACCAGACGAAGGTGCCGTCGGAGGCATAGCTGTGGCTGAACCCGCCGGATGGGCGGGCTTGGAAGATCATGCCGACGGTGTCCCGGAAGGCCTCGCGCCCGGCCAGGGGCTGGCTGTTGACGGTGACCCAGCCGCCGTCGAGGAAGAGGTGGTTGGCGGGGAGGGACAGGGCGGGTGCGATGGCGGCGGCGCGTAGGGCGGCGGCGGCATCGGCCCAGGGCCGGGAGTAGAGGCCTTGGGGAAGCCGCGCGCCGTATTCCTCGACATAGCGCCGATGAATGGCTCCGGCGACGGGCGAGCCCGTGATGCCGGCATTGAGCCAGAACCAGCCGGTGAGGTTGCTGCTGGCCCGGTCGAGGTCGAGGTCATGAAGATCCCCGAAGGGCTGGCGCTGCAAGCCGACAGGCAGGATCTGGGAGAGCCACACGGCCAGGCGCGGGATCATCGGATTGCCTTGGCCCATGCGCAGTTCGGGCATCATCAGATCCAGCATCCGGGCGGCGCGCATCATCGTCTCGGACTTTTCCGTG
>CAZBDL010000584.1:0-2086 GCA_964490525.1 uncultured Victivallales bacterium
AAGGTCGATGTGGACCAGGCCCCGGCCCTGGCCGGACAGTTCGGCGTGCGCAGCATCCCGGCGATCTTCATCCTGAAGGACGGCAAGGTGGCGCAGCAGTTCATCGGGTTGCAGGACAAGCAGACGCTGGTCAAGGCGGTCGACGCGGCGGTCGGTTGAGCCATGGGCAAGCGCCTGGCCATTGCCGTGATTGTCGGGGCTATTGCCGGGGGCCTGCTGGGCTATTACGGCCAATGCACCACGGGCACGTGTCCGCTCACCGCCAATCCTTGGCGCGGGGCCGTGGTCGGGGCCGTGTTCGGGCTGCTCTTCGGGCTTTCCGGGGCGAGCCAGGGACGGCGGGAGGCCGTCGCCGGCGCTGACGGGGAGTCGGCGGCGTCCGATGCGCCCGCGCCTGGCGCACCGTCTCCCGCTCCTGACGCCATCTCCGAGACGGTGGTCGTGCTGGGCGCCTCGCCGAACCCCGAGCGGTATTCGCACCAGGCGGTGCGGCTGCTGGCCGAGCACGGCCATCGGGTGATTCCGGTGCATCCGTCGGCGGCGGAGATTGCCGGGGTGCCGGCGGTCGCGTCGCTGCCAGCGATCAAGGACAAGGTCGACACCCTGACGATGTACGTCAATCCGGAGCGTTCCGCGGCGCTGGCGGCAGAGATCCTGGCGCTGGCGCCGCGGCGGATCATCTTCAATCCGGGGACGGAGAACCCGGTGCTGGCGGCGCGCTGCCGGGAGCGGGGGATGGTGGTGGGCGAAGCCTGCACGCTGGTCCTGCTGCGCACCGGTCAGTTTGGGCAGGGGGATGGCGGCATCGGCCCGTGCGGAACGGGCTGATGGCGGGTCAACGGGAGCGGCGATGGGCATGAATGGCAAGGAAACGGGCGAGCGTCCGTCCGGCGTCATTGTGCGGGTGGTAGAGGGGTTCCTGACGGGGCCGGCGTCGCTCCTGTTCATCGCCGCGGCGCTGGTGCTGGGGGGGATGGCGCTGCTGTTCACGCCGCGCGAGGAGGAGCCGCAGATCGTCGTGCCGATGGTCGACGTCACGGTCGCCTATCCGGGGCATTCGCCGGAGGAGGTGGAGCAGCAGGTGACGACGCCCCTGGAGCGCCTGCTCTGGCAGGTCGAGGGGGTTGAGCATGTCTACTCGGTGAGCCGTCGCGACGGGGCGATGGTGACGGTCCGCTTCTTCGTCGGGCAGGACCGCGAGCGGGCGATGGTGCGGGTGCGCGACAGGATCGACGGCAACCTCGACCTGGTGCCGCCGGGGGTGACGGGCTGGCAGGTGGCGTCGGTGGAGATCGACGACGTGCCGGTGGTCGCGCTGACCCTGCACGGGGAGGGCTACGATGCGCATGCGCTGCGCCGGATTGCGGAGGAGATGAAGGCGCGGCTGGACTCGCTGCCCAACCTGTCGCGGACGGAGATTTTGGGCGGATACCGTCGCGAGATTCGCATCGAGCCGGATCCCGAGGATCTGGCGGGGCGGCGCCTGGCGCTGGGCGACGTGGTTTCGGCGGTGCGGCGCGCGAACCGCTTTGGGGCGGTCGGGACGGTGGTGCGCGAGGACCGGACGCTGCGGGTGCTGGCGGGGCCGGGCCTGGCCAGTGCGGCGGAGGTGGCCGAGGTGGTCGTCGCCGCCGGGCCGGCGGGGCTGGTGCGCGTGGCCGACGTGGCCCGGGTGAGCGACGGCCCCGAGGAGCCGGAGCATTACGCCTGGATCGCCTTCGGGCCGGCCGCGGGGATGGCGGACGCGGAGCGGGCACGGCGCCATCCGGCGGTGACCTTGGCCTTCAGCAAGAAGCGCGGGACGAACGCGGTGACCGTGGCCCGGGAAGTGCTGGCCGCCGCCGAGGGATTGCGCGGGACGGTGGTGCCGGAGGACGTCGGCATCGTGGTGACCCGCGACTACGGTGCGACCGCCGACCGCAAGGTGAACGACCTGGTGGGGGGGATGTTCTTCGCGATCGTCACGGTGGTCGCGTTGCTGGCCCTGACGATGGGATGGCGCGAGGCTCTGGTCGTTGGGGTGGCGGTGCTATCCGATAGGAGTGCCTTATGTCCGGTTTTGACAATCCGTTTGATCCCGACACCA
>CAZBDL010000585.1:0-2077 GCA_964490525.1 uncultured Victivallales bacterium
CGATCAGATTGGTGGCGTAGGAATGGAAGGCGATTTCCTGATTGTTGGTCACGCTGGGGGCGACGCAATCGTCGTCGGGCTCGACATCGCCATCGCCAAGGACCCGGTAGACGGCGCCGGTGTTGAACTGCTTGAGATAGACTTCAAGGTTGCCGTTGGTGTCGCCGGCGACCAGGTTGTCGGCCTCGGAGCAGAAGACGGCCGTTTCGCCGTTGGGACTGATGCGGATGAACTCGGAGCCGCCGTCGGCCTCCGTGCCGTCTTGGGCGACATTGACCCGGCGGACTTCGCCGCTCCATCGATCGATGCGGAAGACGTCGTCGGTCGTATTGTTGTCGCCCGGCACCAGGTTGGTCGCGGCAGAGCCGAAGACCACGTAGCGGCCGTCATCGGAGATGTCCGCGTCGTAAGAGCTGCCATCGCCCTCGGTGGTGACGGTGGAGGAGACGCTGGCGCGGTAGACGTCCCAACTGATGTCCGGGTACTGGATCCGGAAGAAGATGTCGCTGGTCAAGTTGTCATCATCGCTGACCAGATCCTCGGCCCAGGACACGAAAGCCATGACCTCGCCGTCGTCGCTGCAGGCGGGCATCATGGAGTCGGCGTCGCCGGCGTCTCCCAAGACCGTGGTCGAGGACAGATAGGTTCCGGCCCCGTCATAGTAGTAGATGTCGGCGGCGCCGTTGGTATCGTCGACGTCGAAGTTGTCGGCGTCCGTCTGGAAGAAGACATGCCCGTCCTCGGCAACGGCGGGGTAGTCGGAGTTCCCATTGCCTTCAACCCCGCCGCTGGAGACGCTGACCCGGATGAGGGTGCCGGTCTCCCGGTCCCAGCGGAAGACGTCACTGACCCCGTTGGTGTCGCCGGCGACCAGGTTGTCGGCGCCGGAGGCGAAGGCCACGTAGCGACCGTCGGGGGAGATGGCGGGAGAATAGGAGTCGTCGTTGCCCGCGACGCCCCCGGCGCTGACGCTGATCCGGGTCATGCCGCCCCGCTTGACGGAGCGGGTGAAGACGTCGCTGCGGAGGCCGACGTCGCCGTCGACCAGGTTGCTGGCGATGGACGTGAAGGCGATCCAGAGCCCATCCCCGGACAATTTGGGCCGAGACGAGTTGTCATCCCCCTGGGTGCCGTCGTCGGCAACGCTGAGCAGGGTGGTGCGGTGGCTCTTGCGGTCGTGGACGAAGATGTCGGCGGCCCCGTTGAGGTCGCCAGCGACGAGATTGTCGGCGGTGGAGCGAAAGGCGACAAAGCGTCCGTCGGCGGAGATTGAGGGGGAGTCGCTGAGGTTGTTGGCCTGGGATCCGTCGCTGGCGACGCTGACCCGTTCGACTTCGCCGGTGAGCATGTCCTTGACGAAGATGTCCCAGGCGCCGTTGGTGTCGCCGGCGACCAGGTTGGCGGCCTGGGAGGCGAAGGCGACGTAGCGGCCATAGCGGGCGACGCTGCAGCCGTCCGACCCGTCGTCGCCGACGGTCCCGTCGTCGTTGGCGCTGACCAGGGAGCAGGTCTCGGCCGCCCGGTCATAGAGGTAGATGTCCTGAGTGCCGTTGTCGTCGGCCGCGCTGAGGATCAGGTCTGAGTTGCTGGTGAAGGCGATGAAGTTACCGTCGGGACTGACTGCGGCGTTGACGCTGCCCGCGTCGGTCTCGTTCCAGGTCCGTCCCCGGGAGAGCCAGGCGACCCCGGCGGGGTCGGCCAGCGCCGCCCCGCCCATCAGCATGGCGGCCGCCCCGGCCAGCCACGCACTCCCGATTGTGTTCCTCCTCATGGCGCGATCTCCTCCCTTGATGGACAACGACGAACCGAAAAGAAAAAGCGGCTGCCAACCCAGGTCGCAACCTGTGCCGCGTTGCCGCCTGCTCTTTCCCCCTGAAGGAAACTATTTATCGTTGATTATATCGCAAAGCCCCATTTATGTCAACCACGCAGGTGTAGTTTTCCGCCTCTTTTGCCTTTGCCGGATGACATGCGCCCGCCAGGAGCGCTCACCCCCTCGTGCTCGGCCTGGCTTGGCTCTTTGGGAGACAGAGGTTCGCCCGCAGCCTGCTCTGAGCTTGTCGAAGGGGGAGCGGGC
>CAZBDL010000586.1:0-2038 GCA_964490525.1 uncultured Victivallales bacterium
GAATGGGACTGCCAGCCGCAGGGCAACGACGTCGGCGCCGGCGCCGTCAAGCAGATGTACATCCTGGCGGACGGCATCGACGACAACCTCGGCTACCTCTCCAGCGGCCCGACCGGCCAGGTCACCATGGCCTTCCCGACCTTCGTGCCGAAATTCCGCCGGGCCGTGCTCTACAGCGTCGCCGTCACCGATGCCGACCTCTCCATCTGGAAGCGCGGCGCATGGCAGAAGGTCGGCGAAATCCGCAACCACCGCGGCGACCAGGATCCGGCGATGGAGATCGTCCTGCCGGCGCCGGTCAGCACGGTCAAGGTCCGCATCGACCTGCTCGGCTCCCGCCCCGGCTTCAAGGCCGAGCTGAACGAGATTGAACTCTACGAATAGCCTCCACGAAAGGAGCTTGCGGCATGATGCCGATCAGGGAATTCCGCGGCAAGGATGACATGGCGACAGTCACCCGGCGCTGGGACGCCTACTGGGCGGGCGAGATCCTCGACCGCCCCATCGTCTGCGCCACCGCCCCCCTGCCGGACCGGCCGATGCCCCCGCCCACGACCTACCGCGACCGCGTCTTCGGCGACCTCGAGGAGGTCGTCGACCGGATGCTGGCCCGCGTCGATGCCACCTATTGGGGCGGAGACGAGGTTCCCAACCTCTGGTGCAGCTTCGGGCCGGACGAGACGGCGGTCTGGTGCGGCGCCGAGTTCAAGTGGGGAGCGTCCGAGGATGGCGACACCAACTGGTCGGAACCGCTCATCGCCGACTGGGAGGCCGCATTGCCCATCCGGCTGGATCCCGACAACTGGCTGTGGCGGCGCATGCTTGCCATGCAGGAGATGCTTGGACGCAAGGAGCTCGGGCGCATCACCGCATCCCCCTTCGACACCCACACCAACATGGACCTGCTCTCCGCCCTGCGCGGCCCCCAGGACCTGTGCATGGACCTCTTCGACTGCCCCGAGGTGATCGACCGCGCCATGGCCTCGGCCCGCCGGGTCTTTCCCCAGGTCTGGAACGCCCTCCGCGAGGCCGGGCAGTGGGATCGCATGGGCTACTGGCAAAGCGCCTACTCCAGCGTCAGCACCGCCTGCATCCAGTGCGACTTCTCCTGCATGATCAGCCCCGAGATGTTCCGGCGCTGGGTCATGCCCGCCCTCGAGGAGGAGGCCGCCATCGTCGGGCACGCCTACTACCACTGGGACGGCCCCGATGCCGTCAAGCATCTCGACGACCTCTGCTCCATCCCCGGCCTCCACACCCTCTCCTATGTCCCGGGCGTCGGCCATGGCGTCCACCTCGACTACCTGGAGATGTTCCGGCGCGTCCAGGCCCATGGCCGCGCGGTCCATTTCCGGGGAACGCCCGACGAATGCCGCCAGGCGCACCGCGCCCTCAAGCCGGAGCTGACCATGTACAGCGTCGCGGTCAACACCCCCGCCGAGGCCGATGCCATCGTCGAATGGTTCGCCAGCAACACCTGAGGCGGCAATCCCCGCCAAGCCAACACGAGGATCCCGCCATGGACCAGGACAGCCCTTCCCTTCGCCGGATTGCCCCCGCCCTGCTGGCCTGCCTCCTTGCCGCCTGCTCCGGGGATCCGGCCGGACGACCGGCTGCCGCCGTGTCGGAAGATTCAGCCATTGCCGCCGATCTGACGCAAGCCCAGCCCCTTGCCCCGGCGATTGCCGTCCGTCCCGGCGAGCCGGGCATTGTTCCCCTGCCGCCGGGCCCGGGCACGATCCGGCTCGACAAGGCGCAGTCCCTCACCATCGAGCACCTGCGGGACGTCGACCTCGACGATGACCCACCGCAGTTCTCCGGCCCCGACCGCCAGCCTTGGGGCGAAGGCCCGTTCGTGGCCACCGGCATCCGCCCGTTCCGCTTCCGCCACTTCCGCAACGAGTTCAACTGGGGCGGCTGGCCCCAGTTCGTCAAGATGATGAGCGACTACACCGCCGCCCATGGCTTCGACATCGTCCTCCATCGCGATCCCCAGGCCCCGTCCGGAACCCGCCAGGTCCATTGGGGGCACCTGCTC
>CAZBDL010000587.1:0-2025 GCA_964490525.1 uncultured Victivallales bacterium
TAATTCATTATTCTTCATAGCGTTGCCCAATATGCTCGTCTTTTTTATGAATAATTAAGATTGAAGCTTGACGATTGCGGTTCGGGTCACGGGGCCTGGACGATGACGTAGCGCGCGGACTGGACATTGCCGGCCGTGCGCGACGTGAGGTGCAGGGCGTAGGCGATGGCCTGGGCCTTGTCTGGCAGGGCGCAGGTGATCGTGGCCTGTCCTTCCGGATCGCCCTGGATGGGCACGGCCAGGGACACGGTCTTGCCGAGATGGCGGTCGACCAGCACGATCTTGGCGTCCTTCGGGAAGGTTCCGCCAGGGAGGCCGAAATCGGCGGCGTCAAGGTCGAAGGCCGCCCCGGGCGCCAGGACGTGGGCCTGGTCGAAGTTGAAGTCCAGGGCGCAATACTGGTAGGTTTCGATCTTCAGGGGCAGGGTGGTGGCGCCGGCATAGATCACCACCGGATCCTGCACCACGAGCTGGAAATAGGCCCCTTCCTGGGGATCCGGCGGGAGCGGGGCGAGCGGCAGGTCGACGTCGTTCTGGATGACCATGCGCAGCGGATCCTGCTGGCCGAAGAAATACTGGCGGAAGTTCTCCATGTCGATGTCGGGGAAGCCGCGGACGATCTTCCAGAGTTCGGCGGCCGTGGGATCGACCGGGAGCCATTGGTCGTACGGGGCAGGGACATAGAACTCGGCCCAGAAGTGGGTCCCGGGGGCGGTTCGGTTGAAGGTCTGGTAGCCGCCGCAGGTCCGTGCCGGGATGCCCAGGCTGCGGCAAAGGGCGCTGAAGTACATGCTTTGCGCGCCGCAATCGCCGAACTGGTGTTCATGGACGAAGTCGGACTCGGCCTGCGGCAGGGCCTGGAGCGTCCCGTGCGGGGTGAATGAATAGTTGACGTTGGCGACGATGTGCTCGTAGATGAGCTTGGCCCGACGGTAGGGATTGGTTTCCGCGCCGACGATGTCCAGGGCGTGGGCGGTGATCTCGGGCGTCACCTGGATGTTGGCGGACGAGGCCGTGTAGGTCAGGTACGGCTCGCCGTCCTGGTCGTAGGGATCCAGTCTCTCCGGGTCGATCTCGAAGCGTTGCTGGTCGTGCAGGAAGCGGACCTGGGAGCGGATGACGAGGTCCCGCTTGACCTCGGCGACGGGGATCTCGAAATAGGCGAGACCGATGTCGGCATCGACGTTCGGCGGGGCCGCGAGATGGCCCTGCGGCTCCAGGGAGAGGAGCTGGATGCCGTGCTGGCAGCCGGTGTTGATCGGGGTCGGCATCCACACCCGGACCACGCCGTCGCCGTTCTTCGGAAGCTGCGAGCGCTTGATCCGCAGCTGGAAGTCCATGAGGATGTCCAGCGGCCGGTCATACGGCAGGGCGAAGTCCGTATAGTCGGCGTTGACATAGTCGTCGAGCAGCGCCTGGATGAAGGCGTCCGTGCCCGCCTGGCCCGGGTTGTGCTCGATCATCCCGTCCATGATCTCGGGATTGCGGTAGTGGAGGTTGTCGATCTCCCCGGAAAAATACCGGAGCTTGCCCTTGTCCATGGGCATCGACAGGAGAACCTGGTTGGCGATCCAGCCTTCGACCTGGGCCTTTTCCGCCCAGGGGTAGGATTTGCGGATCAGGGAGCGCAGCTTGCCTTCGGTGAGGCTGTATTCTCCGAGGAGGCATTCCATCCGGAACCAGTCGTTCTTGGCCAGGGCCAGTTGGGCGGCATTGGCCTCCTTGCCGTAGCGGGCGGCGGCCTTCCTGAAGTGTTTTTTGGCCTTGGCGTAGCCGTTCTGCGCCTCTTCCGCCTGCGCCTGCTGGTAGTAGTAGTCTCCGTCCTTGGGGGCGGAGAAGGCGGTGTCCGGCACGGCGGCCAGGGCCAGGAGCGTCAGGCTGCAGACGGCGATGGTCCTGGCGGCGATGTTCATGGCGGCTCTCCGGTGCGTTTTCGGGTATATGGCGCTTTCGCCGAAAGTACGCTTCGGGGTGGCGGCTGACGGGACGTGAACGTCGTCGCGGGCCGTGCCGGTTTCGGCGAAA
>CAZBDL010000588.1:0-2018 GCA_964490525.1 uncultured Victivallales bacterium
TGACGTTGCGCTTCTTGGCGACATCGGCAAACTGCCGCGGATAGGCCCTGATCTTGCCGTTCTTGTCGATCCGCAGCCCTTCCTTGCCATAGCTGTTCTCGCCGATCAGGATCATCGCCTTCGCCTCGCGCGGCAGCTTGTTGAACTCCGCCCCGCCTTCCGCCAAGATGTAGTGGCTGAACTGCTTGGCCAGGACGCGGTCGTCGACGATCGCCCCCAGGGTGTGGGCCCCATTCGAGAAGCCGGCCCCGACGTGTCCCTTGTCCGCGATGTTGGGGATCCGTTCCCGCAGCAGCCCGAGCATCCGCACGTGCTGCTTGGCGATGTGCTTGAAGTCACCCTGGTGGATATAGATGGCGACCTTGTCCCGGTTCAGCTCCTTCTTGAAGAGCGGCATGTTCACGGCGATGAAGCCCTTCTTGCTGGAAAGCAGGAGGGCGTCGTTCGGGTTCTTGCCGAGGCCGCCATTTCCCCCCTGAAGAAAAATCAACAACGGGAACTTCCCCTCCGGCGTGTAGTCGGTCGGCAGCACCGCCGTGATCACCTTCTCGGCCGGGTTGCCGCTTTCCATCTCGACCAGGCAGGGGGGAAAGTCCGTGAGCGGAATCTCCAGCCGCTGGCCCGGCTGCAGCGGCGGCTCCTGCGCCCCCGCCAAGATGGCACCACACAAGATGGGAACGATGGCACATCGGCCGACGACATTCCGCGGTGGACAACCTTGACGGTCACGGGCAAAACTCATACTCGGTCTCCGTTGGGAGTTCGATCCCGATGCCGCACCAACCTTAAAGCCATGGCTCATTGATCCGCCACAAACCAGCTTGGCCAATACCATATCCGTCCCGATTCCGAATGACAACCGCGTCCCGGCATCGCCGGTTGCATCCAATGCTCTGGGGTGTAGGGTACAAAGCGGCGTTTTCGTGACGCTTCACGGTGCGCAGTCGCGCCCGGAAAGTTGACCTATCAGGGGGAAGAATCGATGGCCATGCGAGGTTTGCTGGCGGTGCTTTTGGCGGGAATGCTCCTGCCCTCCCTGCGGGGGCAGGTCTCGGACTCGGTCGTGGCCAAGGCCCGGGCCACCTCCGGCAGTCCGGTCATCCGCTGCAGCCCGGACGGCCGTGACGGCACCGTCCTGCCTCTCGAGGCGCTCCGGCAACTCAAGCGCGGCGCGGAACTGGTGCTGCTGCCAGGAAACTATCATGACAAGATCCCGCGGATGGAAATCGCCGTCGATCGAATGATCATCCGCGGCGAGGGCCTGGGCAAATGCCGTCTCAATCTCGCCATCTTTGGCAAGGACTGCGTTGTCCGCGACCTGTGCTTCGATGAGCTCCACCTCACGGGCGGGAGCGCCACCATCGCCGACTGCATCCTCCGGGGAATCACCGTGACGGGGGAGGACACCCGCCGCAAGGTGCGCCATGCCGTCTACAACACAGGGATGCGCCGCCTGCATTGCCTGGCCCCCAGCGCCCGCGTCGACATGCGCCATTGCACTCTCATCGGCGAGGCGGCTGGCCCGGCGCTGGACGGCTTTGGTCAAGACGGTGAGGACGTGGTGGTCCGCGAAGGGGCGTCGCCGATCTCCTGCAGCATGGATGCGGAACTGAACATCGAGGAAAGCATTCTCCAGGGCTCCGGCGCCCTCTTCTACTTTCGCGTCTACCTGCGGCGACAGCCGAAGCTGACCCTGAAGAACAACGTGCTCCATGGAAAGGCCGGCTTAGGCCAGGTCTACGCCTACGCCTCGGGCGACCGAAACCCAAGGATCTCCTTCGACCTGAAGACCTTTCGGCGACAGGCGGCGATCACGCTCCAAGGCGAGAACCTGCTGACCGAGCCCCTGTTCAGGCCGGTGCCGGAAGACCATACCCGATCCCCCTTCCGCGGCTTCGACGACGACCTTCTGCCCGGACAATATCTGCTCGCGACGGAATCGCCCGGGACAGGCTGGGGAATCATTGCCGCCGAGCATCCCTGCCTGAAGGAGGGGGCCAGTGCTCCGTCAATCCCCG
>CAZBDL010000589.1:0-2017 GCA_964490525.1 uncultured Victivallales bacterium
ACACGCCGCCCGGGACCACATTCTCGCCGTCGACGGTCCCGAAGAACACGTTCGGATCGGTGGGCCGGTCCAGCGCTTCCATCGCGCCTTCCTTGCGCTTCTGGACGATGACCGGGTTCACGACGCCGCCGGTGGCCATCAAGAACCAGTAGTCGTCCCAGTCGCCGACCAGGCGCGGGTGAACCAGGAAATCGCAGACGCCCTGGTTTGGGTTGGTGGTGGCCACGTCATGGGTGCCGGACGTGTTGACCTTGTTCTGCGCCTTGAGCAGGTCGAAGGCGGTGGTGCGCAGCTTCGGGCCGACGACGAGCAGGTTCGGGACGACGCCCAGGGGCTCGCCATCGAATCCCTTGTAGCTCATCATCGTCTGGTAGGCGGTGTTGAACGTGCCCTCGGCCAGGGCCGAGGCGACCAGGTTCGCGATGGTCTGCTTGCCGAACTTGCGGGTGGCGTGGAAGAACGCGAGGCCGTCGAGCCATGCGCCGTTGGCGCACAGCGCCTCGATGGCGAGCTTGCCCCACAACGCGCCGCACTGCCGGCCCTTGCCCTCGGCGACGCTGCCGTAGATGCCGATCGCGTCGTCCTCGATGGCGTTCGCAGGGATGCAGACCGTCGCCTCGTAGTCGTCGTTCGTGACCTGGAGGTTCTTGGCCGACAGGTTGCCGACGTGCCGCGGCCCGACCCACTTGCGGATCGTGTCCAGGAACGCCAGCATGGGGTAGTTCTCAATGGGGGAGGTGGAGGGGACCACCGTGGCGAACTTCTCGACGTCGATCGGCGGGGCCGACTGGAGGCCAGCCTGGAACCGGGCGTTGATGCCCTGGCGCAGGGTGGCAAGGTTTTCCGCGTTGATGATCATGGCCTGGCTCTTTCTGTTTGGTGTTGCTGCCTGTCGTTGGGTTGGTGCGTCTGATGCGATGCCTCCCGGCGGAGACGCCGGGAGGCGGGCGGTTGGAGACTACGTGTTGTCGATCGTCCACTCGGCGCGATCGGAGGCGAGCGGGGCGGCGTCGACCCAGTCGGCGGCACCGGTGGTCTCCAGGTACAGGACCTGGCTCACGGCGTCGGTGTCGTTGACGACCTTCTTGGCGGCGGCGGACCCGCGGACGGTGTCGCCGGTGGGCGCCTGGATCGACACGTCATGGGCGGCGGTCGCGGCGGTCCGCTGGAACCCGAGGCGGTAGCCTCCGGCGGCGGCGGGCAGGGTGACGACCACGCCGCTGGCGTTGTCGATCGCCAGGACGACGTTGCCCTGGAAGGCCTGCGTGGCCAGGGCGGTGTAGGTCGTGTCGGTGACGGCGACGACCAGCGGCTTGGCCAGGGCGCGCGCCTGGGCCAGGGCGACGGGGCTGAAGTCGACCCAGACCCCGTCGGTGTCCACATCGTGGACGAGGCCGGCGGCGACCAGGTTGGTGGAGTGGGCGGCGACCGTGTTGTCGTCCTCGACGTAGCACGGCTTGCCGATCATGCCGGCGACCACCGGGGCGGTGGAGCTGTTGGCCATGAGGTGGATCGCGCCGGAGGGGGGCGAGAGGGTTTCGCCGTCGGCGGCGTTGTCGACCTGCTCGATTGCGACGCCGAGGACCCGGAGGCCGAGGGTGTCACTGGCCATCTGGACCTCGCCGGCATAGTCGCGGGCGACCATGCCGCCAGCGTAGATGACCTCGGCGTTGAGGATGGTGAGCTTCTGGGTGAGGGTCTTGCCGGCCAGGGTGGCCAGGGCTTCGTTGTCGGCGGAGAGGGCGGTCATGGGGTTCTCCTGGTTCGTTTCTGCGGGTTGGGGTTCGGCGTCCCGTCAGGGGCGACGATTGTGGTTGCTACTTGCCGGCGATGGCCGCCTTCTGCCTGTCCTCGCCTTCGACCCCGAGCATGCCGAGGATTTTGGAGGCGGCGGCGGTGAGGGCGACGGAGTCGGTTGGGGCGAGCGCACCGCGGGCGATGGTGCCGACGGGCACGACCTTCGGGGCCACGGCGAGGAACGCGCCGAGCGCCACGGAGTCCTGCTTCTTGGCCCATT
>CAZBDL010000590.1:0-2010 GCA_964490525.1 uncultured Victivallales bacterium
CGCCGCTGGTCGTCCTGGATGAACCCGTAGACCTTGAGCCGGTTGGCGTCCGGAAAGACGTACCCGCCAAGGCGCGGCTCCGAGAACGGTGGGTTCGTCGCCAGGCCCAGGGTCCGGTCGTGGGTCTTGTCCCAGACCACGCCAAACGTGTCGCGGAAGAAGTTGGGCGCGATCTCCTCCCACCCGGCATTGGTGTGGGAGGCCACCACGTAGCTGCCTGTGTCCAGCACCGGATCGAACGGTCGTCCCAGGTGCCGGGCCCAGTTCTCCTTGGCCTCGACGGTGAACTTGACCGAGAACGGCACCGGCCGCACCTCCTGGTGCGACAGGACCCTCTTGAACGCCTGGCGATGAGTCATGGGCACGGGATCCCTTGCTGCAGCTTTCGGTCGTTTTCGGGCTCTGACCCCATGAATTCCCCCATCACCAATCGCCTGGCTAATGCCTGAGCACCCCGGCGACCACCGCGACCCGGCCGGACAACACGGCAGCCCCGCCGGGCTGCTTACGGCTCCACCTGCATGGCCGGGGGCCGGGAGACCCGGACCTGGTCGGGAAGGATCGTCTCCTTGACCTCCTCCTCGGGGGTGCACATGATGGCGACCGCGTCGCCGGCCTGGAACGCCTCCAGTTCCGCCTCGGCGCCGTTGAGGAACAATTCGACGCTCGGATCGATCCGGAGGCGCAATCGCCGCCCCGAACTGGTCACCCAGGATTCGACGCGCCGCAGATTGGCCGCCGCCCCGGAAGTCAGCTTGGCGCTGTCCCCGGCCTCGCGCAGGAAGCGGAGTCCCGGCAGATCCGCAGAGAGCGGTCGCTGGACGATGTCGAGGGTCTTTCCCGCGGGGTCGACGGCGGCGATCTCCGCGGTCAGCCAGGACATGTTGCCGCGGGACTGGTACCAGTAGGTGAGATTGGCCTGTCTGCGGCGCTGGCGGACGGCAGCGACCCGGGCCTGGTCGTGGAACTTCGGGGCCTTGACCTGGCCGGGGGGGCGGATGACCTCGCCGTCCGGGGCGCGGCCGCCGGCAGCGACAAGGCGGGCCAGAGCCTGCTCCAGGGCGTTCGCCCACAAGGTGTCATCGCTCGCATCGCCGTTCTCGTAGTACCACCAGCCTCGGGCGTTGAACGCGAGCTTGCCGTCACGGTCGAGGAGGATGATCCGCGCATCGCCGCCTTCGGCCTCATAGGCGTTCCGGATGGTCTCGGAGGCATCGTCCAGGAGAAAGGGCACGGCAACGTGCGGATAGCGCAGGTAGAGGAGCTTGGCAGTCCGGGCGCGGTCCTCGACCGTGAGCGGATGGGTGAAGAGGGCGCGGTTCGCGGCGGCCGGACCGAAGTACTCCTCGGCGTGCATCGTCGTGTCGTGGATGGTGACGTGGACGCAATAGATGTGCGCCTGCGCCCCCCAGGCCGCGCGGATCGCCTCGAGGAGGGAGAAGCAGCGCGGGAAGAAGCAGTCGACGGCATCGGCCAGGATCAGGACCACCGGCTTCCCGCGCAAATCCGCGAGACGGACATGGTCGGTCTCGTCCGGCTGGCTTGCGGGAGGGAGGTCGCGGGCGACGACCTTGCCATCTCGGACCTGATAGCCCGGGAAGAGGTTGGTCAGTTCGCGGAGGCCGTCCTCCCCGAAAAAGAAGTCGGGGGCGCAGACCTTGCCGTCGCGGTAGGCGGGCCTGGCCAGGGCGGCTTCAAGCTTGAGGGCGCGGAACAGGGGGGCCTCCAGGCCGGTCCGGTTGAACTTCTGGCGGTCGGGCGTGAGGTCGAGGTGGAAGGGGAGCTTGAGGGCGCCGGTGCGCTTGATTCCAAGATAGAGGGCGTAGTCGGTGAGCCGGGCATGGTCGGCCGGGTCGAGGGGAACGCCGGAATAGCCCCTTTTCAGGGTCGCCAGGCCGGCCTCGATGATCTCCTGGGCAAGCTTCGCGCAGGCGGGATCCGGGGACCTTTCCTTGCCCTTGACGATGCCGCGCTGGATGGCATCCATGCCTGGTCGCCGGATGGCACGCA
>CAZBDL010000591.1:0-2001 GCA_964490525.1 uncultured Victivallales bacterium
ACGGTCATGGTCAGGGCGGCAGTCTGGGGGGGTGCGCCGGCGAAGGTGGCGGTGACGGTGGCGCCGCCCGCGTCATTGACGGCGACCGTGGTGTTGGCGGCGCTGGCGTTGACGACGGTGGCGCTGCCGGCCGTGAGTTCCCAACCGGCGAAGTAGCGTCCGGATGCGGGGGTCGCGGTGATCGCGACGGACTGGCCCACGTTGGTGGCATGGCTGCCGACGGCGGGGCTGGTGGTGCCGTAGCCGACGGGGGAGACGGCCAGGGTCAGGGTCGTCGGCACGGTGGGCGGGGTCAGCCGGAACATGGCGCAGGAGCGGGCGGCCATGGCTTCGGTGATGCCCGATTGGTTCGTGCCGCGCCACACCCTCAACCACGCGTCGCGGATGTTGCGGTTCCCCTCGATGCCCAGTTCGGAGAAGGTCAGCGAGACGTTGCGTGAGGCGGTGTTCTTGTTGAAGATGCCCAAGGCGATGTCGCCGCCCTGCAGTTCGCGCGTCCAGACCTCGACATTGTCCGCGTTGCGGCGGCGGACGGCGGGCTTGGCCAGCATGTCCTGGTTGATGGCGATGATCTCCTCGCTGGCGAGCATGGCCCAGGTCCACTCGTCGAAGGAGCGCATGTCGCCGCCGACCATGAGCGGCGAGCCGTTGATCGCCCACAGCCCGACCATCATCATCTGTTCGTCGTAGTTGAAGCGGGTCCAGCGGTTGACGGGTTGGCCAACTTCACTTCTGAAGTTCTCCAGGCGCCCGCACATCAGCATGTCGCCATCGGGCCAGCCTGCCGGGGCGGCCTTGCCGCTCCAGTTCCCGAACAGGTCGAACTGGATGTTCAACTGGCCGGAGGTGTCCCAGAAGTCGCCGCTGATGCGCCAGAGGTTGGCATTGCGGCGCAATACGGCGTCGTCGGCGACGGCGGCCGGGCCGGGGGAAAGGCTGATGACGACGGAGCGGGCCGCCTCCTTGGCGGCCGCGCCAAAGGCATCCAGCTCCTCGGTGGGGAGGCTGACGCTCTTGCCCACCAGGTGGGCGATGTCGTCGATCTTGATGTAGTCGACCCCCCAGCCATCATACTGCTGGAAAAGGGAACGGTACGCGTCGGCCGCCCGCCCATAATTGGCGATGGCGTCGATGCCGTACATGTCGCGGTTCCACTGGCAGGAATAGCGCTGGTCGTCCTGGTTGTAGGGCAGGCTGGAGAGCAGGTGTCCTCCCACCGCCGTGGTGCTGGACGCGAAGACCGAGGCCACGGCCGCCTCCTTGGCGGGATCATAGCCGAAGCCCATGTCGAAGTGCCCCTTGCTGGCGACCCGGGGGACGCCGCGCATGAGATGGATGCCGAAGCGCAGGCCGCGCTCATGCGACCATGAGGCCAGGGGGCCGAAGCCAAGGCTGCCCTCGGGCCGCTCGCGCAGATACTGGTACAGTTCCGCCTCGCCAACCCCCTGGGGCCGATTGTTGTAGAACGCCGAACTGTCGGCGGCTTCATAGTCCTCGTCGGGATTCCGGCTGGCCGCGCCGGGCGCCGAATAGGCGATATTCTGCATCGTCTTGCCGCGGCGGGCGTATTCTGTCGGGTTCGCGCTCGGGAACTTGCGGACGGACGGCAAGGGGCGCCCGTGGTCGTCGACGACGTTCAGCCCCTGATAATCGTAGCTGCTCGCCGTGCTGTCCGGATCGTACCAGCGGTAATCGACCACGGCCGTGTCGAAGCCGAGCGGCAGCAGCCGGTCGGCCATGCGCTGGGCATTGGCCTTGAACTGGCCCTCGGTAACGCCGTCCACGAACGCCGTATAGCTGTTCCAGCCGAGCGGCGGGGTGAGCGCCAGCTGGTCGCCGACGACCAGGCGGAAGGTCATGCCGACCCCGCCCGAAGCGGCGGCATTGCTGACGCTGAGCTGGAGGTCGACCGTCGTCGCCGTCGCCGGCGCGGTTCCCGAAAGCTGGCCGGTGGCGGCATCGATCGACAGCCAGGACGGCCGGTTCGAGCAGGCGATGCTG
>CAZBDL010000592.1:0-1995 GCA_964490525.1 uncultured Victivallales bacterium
CAGGATCACGAAGACCAGGGCGATGGCGAGGTTGAAGGGGGGCGAGGCGTTGAGGGCGCCGAAGGTGGCACCGGTGACCACGGCGAAGGTTCCGAGCAGGCCGTAGACCGCCATGATCCCGAATCCATAGGCCCCGCCAAGGAGGAAGCCGTGCCGTCGTGAGCCGGCCTGGGCACCCGCCTCGATGATCGCCAAGTTCACCGGGATCATCGGCAGCACGCAGGGGGTCAGGTTCAGCGCCAGGCCGCCGATCAGCACCAGCAGCAGCGCCACCAGCATCCCGCGCTCGCGCAGGTTGCCGAAGATTCCCCCGTCTCGCTCCCCCGCCGGCAAGGACGCCTCGTCCAGGAAGCGCAGGAACGGCTCCGGGCCAGCATAGCCGACGAGGACATTCCCGATCTCGAACGCCGCCGCTGCCGCCCGCCAGTCCGCGGCGGGAACGGCATCTCCGGGGAGGGCCGCGGGGTCTGCGTCGGCGGCAGGTTCCTCGTCCGGGATCAGGGATTCCTCTGCATCGTCATATCCGGCAATGATTTGCCAATCGATCGTCCCGGGCATGAAGCAGACGAAGGGCGCCTTGCGGCAGCCTTGGTAGGCGATGCGCACCGCATAGGGCGGCGTTGTTTCCGCGAGCGGGAACCTCCAGGTGGCGACGCCCACCGGGTGGATGACCTCCAGCGTGCCGTCGGCATCGTATTCGACGGGTTCCGGCATGACGGACGCAGTCACTTTGCCGCCGGACGCATCGGTCACCGTGACGGTCGTCGTGTCCTCGTAGAGATAGTGCCCGTCGGGAATCTCGACGACAATACGAAGTTCGCCGTCGGCTTGCTCGTGACGCCAGGCGAACGGCCCCTCCATGCCTGCGAATTGCGCAATGGCGAGGACGGGAAGGCACAACGCCAGGAGGGTGGCCAGGATCCGTGTCGGATGTCGCTTTGCCATGTCGGCCCCAGAAACGCTCAACGCACAATATTCAGCGTTGAGCGTTTTCATGTCAATCCTTACGATGGGATGATGAGCAATTCCGACGGCAAAGGAGCTTAAGGATTGCTCATCGGCCCCCGGGGAATGAGACACCCGCGATACGGGAATGGTTCCCGGGTTACTCGCCGGGGGCTTCGCCAGGCAGCGGGAGGGGAGGGGGCGGCGGTGGCGTGGCGCGGCGCAGGACAATGGCGAGCTTCGCGGGGAAGGCCTCCGGATTGGCGGCATGCTGGCGCAGGAACGCTTCCCATTCCTCGGGCGAGGCCGTGTAGATGCGCCAGTCCTTCTCGGTCTCGTCGGGCAGGATGTAGGACGGTCCCCCCTCGGCGTCGGCCAGTTTGTTCAGCCAGCCCGCATCCAGCGGCAGCAGGGTCAGTATGTCGCCTGCCAGTTCCACCCGGCAGGGCAGGTGCATCGGGGCGATATGCCAGTTCCAGAAGCGGTTGGTCTGGTCGTCGTCCGGCGAGCCCGGCACGGAGTCCAGGAACAGGCGCTCGTCGAGCCGGAAGAAGGTGGTCTCCAGGTAGGCGCGGTTGCCGTGCTGGTCGACCACGTCCAGGCGGCCTTCGGCAAAGGCCCACGGCGCATAGCCGTCGCGGGCCGTGCCGTGCTCGCTGGCGAGCAGCCATTCCCCGGCGATCCCCTCGGGCATGGGCACCCGGCTGGCGGCGGTCGCGAAGGGACGGATCGACTGCACGACGCAACCCGCCAGGAACAGGAACGACGCCAGGAGCAGGGCCGCAAGTCTGGTGTTCATGGGATGGGCCTCCGGTGGGGGATGACAGGGGTGTGTGGCGTGGCGGACGCTATGCCTCAAGATAGCCCTGGTGCATGGCCATGGCAAGGCGAGCATCGCGGGATGACGGCCCAGGCGACCCGATTCAAGCACGAGGAATGGGACGAGCACAAGCACGACGCCAGTGACCAGTGGCCCGAGGCTGAGCACGAGCATGAGCACGAGCGAAGCCTTGTGCAGCGTAGGAGCCCGCTCCCGCGGGCGAACCTCTG
>CAZBDL010000593.1:0-1994 GCA_964490525.1 uncultured Victivallales bacterium
CAGTTTGAGGCTGTTCGATTCCCTCGACCTGTGAATACCTTTTGTCTCGTTACACTATCGTTTTGGCGCCCCCTTGGACATCCGCTGGATGCAAGGGGGGTGGAGCGCTCATTTTGAGTTCATGCACCAGGGAGTCCGGGTTCGGACTGATTTTGTCACGCGCCCCCCCCGCCTGGCCGCGGCCCGGCTTGCCCAGCTTTGGCGCGAACAGGAAGAGCACGCTCCCCCCTTCCTTGATGCCCCGGATCTGATTGAAACCAAGAAAACCAACCGGGAAAAGGACTACGCGGTGATCGGTGAACTCGCCCGGTTGCCGCAGGACATCCCCACCCGGCTGATGTATTCCCGCAGCGCCCGTGAACTCATGGAGATGGCCGAGCATGATCCCGGCCTGGTTTCCGCATGGGTCGGAAAGCGCCCGGTGCTGGGGGCCATCTCCGGGGGATTGGAAGCGATGGAGGCCGCGCTTGACGCCGAGCGCCGCACGCTGATGCATGCCAACGAAAGACGCCTTTCCCTATACATGACGGCGGCGGAAGCGTGGGAGCGGGCTTGGCCCACGGTTGCTCGTGGCATCGCCCAGCGATCCTTGGCGGATGCCCACCGGGAAATGGTTGCCGCCGCCACCGGCATCCTGCCGTTCTCCGTCCCGGGAGGCTGGCCATGATCAAGATGCGCGACGAATTTCTCAGCGACGAGGATCTCGACCTCCGTTCGCTTTCCGATGACGAGCTGGATCGCGTCTGGACCGAATGGCTCAAGGCCGCTCAGGTCACCAACGATCAAGACCGCCATGAATATTCCCATGGCGTCTTCATCCGGGAGCCGGACGTTGACGATGTCCCTGCCGACTGACGCGCGACGCGCGGACAGCCAGCCGCGACGGCATGTCCTGTCCGCGGCATGAGCCCGGTCAGGGAAGGGGCTCTGGGATGCGCTCCGGACCGGGAAAGGCCTTCTCAAACGCTTCCCGGGTGGCGATGGACTTGAAGCCGATGGGGTAATCCTCCCCCTTCGCACGGATGATGAATTCCCGGTCTTCGTGGCTGAACGGCTGGACGCCACGCAGCAACGGGAACATCCAGTACAGTTGGAGATCCGGCGGGCAGATGATGACCGGAACCTTGGCCGGACATTCACGCCTTGCCTGCTCGACGTTCAAGCTGATCTCGAGTTCCCGCGCTCGCGACAGTTCCGACAGGGGTTCCTTGTCATCATCCGTGGCATGGGCGATTTCGAGCGTCGGATATGCCAGCCGGTAAGCAACGTTAACCGGAGAGACCTTGACCCGGATGCTTTCGTCAGGCAAAACCATCCATACGGCCACCGAAAGCCGCCTCAGGACCTTGAGCAAGGCCAACAGGTCGCGACACTTCACATTGCCATCAACGCTGACGATGACGACCGGCCGGCCTGTCGACTGGAGATCAATCATCTTGGCTTCAAGGCCGGAGAGCGTCAGCCGATAATGGGAAATGCGCGAGCCGCCAGGTGGGCGGCAGGAAAGATTGAGTCCGGATTCGCCCTTGGCGTTGACGAGTTGCACGTCGATATAGACCCCGACGTGCGGCAATGCCCCAGGGGCGTCCTCGGCAAGGGCAACGGCAAGCTGGAGCAGGACAAGCGCCAATGACATGGCCGCCTGCAGCAACCGACAGGAATGGATTTTGCCGCCCATGGCGTGACGATATGGTGCGAGGCCGGTGAAATCAAGCATCCGACGGGCGACTCAGCGGATGGTGGCATCGACCTGGACGGTCCGGCCGACGTCCTCGGGGCGGAAGGGGATCAGGTTGCCGTCGACCGGCCGTCCGTCGACGACGAGGGTCACCGTGCCGGAGGGCTGGCGGGCGGGATTGCGGACGGTGATCTCGTAGGTGACGTCGCGGAAACGCCGGGTGACATGGTAGGACGGCCAGGTGCGTGGGATGGCGGGGGTGAGGCGCAGGCCGTCGAAGTCGGGGCGGATGCCGAGGATGCCCTGCATGGCGCCG
>CAZBDL010000594.1:0-1990 GCA_964490525.1 uncultured Victivallales bacterium
TGACCGGCCGCTGCAAGGTCAGCCGACTGTCCCCGTCGCCAGGATCCATGTAGATGGCCTTGCCCTTGGCATCGCGAAATTCCCCGTCCGGGACGAGCACCTTGCACTTGAGCTTCTTGACGCCCACGCCAGGAAGGGAATATTCCATCCAGGCCTTGGGCTTCTTGGTGCCGAACCACAGGCCGTCGACGACGATGGTCACGGCCCCGACCGCGACCGTGTCGATCTCCGGCGGGCTGAGGTGCAGAGTGCCCGCCGCGAGGGGCGCAGGGGAGATGTCCTTGGAGGTCAGGAAAAGAGCCAGGGGAAGGAGCGGCTGGGGATCAGGATTCCCGGCCAGCCAGGCGTCGGTGACGGTTCCCAGCTTGTGGGCGATGGCCAGTTGCTTGGCGTCAAACAATCGGATCTTCTTGGTCCACACGCACGCGACCGGATCCACCGGCAGCGTGGCGGCAATCTTGCTCAAGACCTTGGCCGCCGCCATCTTGCCGGGGAGGTGCTTCACCGGATCGGTGTACATGGCGTAAATCTTGGGCTTGCGCACGAACGGACCGGCGGCGCCGACGTCCTCCGCTGCGATATCAAAGCCGGAGCCGACCGCCACCTGCTCGATGTCCGCCGCGAAGTTCGCGGTGGCGGCGATGTCGGCGGTGACGTCGGTGTCGGTGCGGGCCGCCGTGAGGACGCCGTCGCTCCAGTCGACGAAATGCATGCCTTCGTCCGGCGTGGCGACCACTTCCGTGCCGTCCGCGCCGTGGGCCACGGTCTGCGGACTGTCGCCGGCGATCGAGCCGCCCGCCCCGGCCGTGTAGGTCAACGTGTAGGTGGCGACCTCATAGAGGGCGGTGACGGTCAGGGGGGCGGTGATGTTGGCGAAGTCCACGTCCCAGCCGGTGAAGACCCAACCGGCGTTCCCGGTAACGGTCGGGGCGGTCGCGGCGGCGCCATGGGCGACCTGCTGGACGAGTGCTCCGCCACCGGTGCACGTGCCCTTGCCGTCGAGGTCGAAGGTCACCGTGTAGGTGTCGATCGCGAAGTTCGCGGTGGCGGTGACGTTGGCGGTGACATTGGTGTCGGTGCGGGCCGCCGTGAGGACGCCGTCGCTCCAGTCGACGAAGTGGTAGTGCAGGTTCGGCGTGGCGACCACTTCCGTGCCGTCCGCGCCGTGGGCCACGGTCTGCGGGCTGTCGCCGACAATGGATCCCCCCGCCCCAGCCGTGTAGGTCAGGGTGTAGGTGGCGGTGTCAAAGTTCGCCGTGACGGTGGCACCGCCGGTGTCGCTGACGGTGGCCGTGGTGCTGGCCAGGGCCGCATTGCCCAGGGTGGCGTTGCCGGCCGTCACCGTCCAGTTCACAAAGGCCTTGCCGAGGGCGGGCGTCGCTGAGATGGGCGTGGCCGCGCCCACGGTAACGGCATGGCCGCCGACGGCCGGACTGGTCGTGCCGCTGCCGTCAGGCGACACCGCCAAGGTCAACGTGGCCGGTTCGCCGACGGATTCGAAGTTGGCGGTGATCGTCGCCCCACCCCCGTCGTTCAGCGTCACCGAGGTGCTGGCGGCGTTCGCATTGCCCAAGGTGGCGTTGCCGGCCGTCACCGTCCAATTGACGAAGGCATACCCCGCACCAGGCGTCGCGGTGATGGGAATGGAACGGCCCACCTTCTGGGTCGGATGCACGCCCGCCACCGGGGAGAGCGTGCCGCCGCCGCCCGGATTCGCCGCCATGGTCAACGGCGAGAAGACATACCCCGTCAGCGCGTATTCCTTGGCGCGGCCCGTCTCCCCCGGATACCCCGCATGCAGGATCAGGTAGCGACGCGCCGGGGTGATCGGCGAGGCCCCGCAGTTGGCGTCCTGGATCCATGGCTCCGTGCCGCCCGTGGACAAGCCGGTGGCCGTGTTGAAGTTGAGCGTCGCCTCGGCCACATGATCGGCCTTGGCAATGCCGCTGTTGTTGTCCCACCACACCTCCTGGTATGGCGTCTGGTCGCT
>CAZBDL010000595.1:0-1989 GCA_964490525.1 uncultured Victivallales bacterium
TCGCGCAGCCGGCGTTGGCGAGCTGGCGCTCGAAGGCGTTGATCTCGTTGTAGGCGCGGCGCCATTCGTCCTCGCGGCAGAAGCCTTCGAGGCGCTCGACCATGACGCGCCCGTACCAGGAGCGGTCGAAGATGGCGATGTGCCCGGCCTTGGGGACCTTGAGCCAAAAGCGCCAGAGGTAGTGGTGCTGCCGTTCGACCTCATTGGGGGCGGCGACGGGGACGACCTCGTAGCCGCGGGGGTCGAGGCCCTGGACGAGGCGGCGGATGTTGCCGCCCTTGCCGGCGGCGTCCCAGCCCTCATAGACGATCACCACCGGCAGGCGGTGGCGGAAGGCCTCGTGCTCAAGCTCGCGGATCTCGCGCTGGCAACGCTTGAGGCGGGCCGCGTACGCCTTCTCGTCCAGGGATTGGCTCAGGTCGACCTGGGCGAGGGCGGAGCCCGGCAGCGGGGGCAGCTCGATGCGCGGGAAGCGGCGGCTGGCGTCCTCGGCCTCGGCGATCTTGCGCTCGAGGGCACCGATGACGGTCTCGACGATGGCCATGGTCGCGGTGCGCCGGTCCTGGGCGGCGACCAGGGTCCACGGCGCCAGGGCTGTGGAGGTGCGGGCGAGCACGTCCTCGACGGCCACGGCGTACGCGTCGTACTGGCGATGATGCCGCCAGTCCTCGCGGGTCACCTTCCAAGCCGTCGCCGGATGCTCCGCCAGCTTGCGGAAGCGGCGCTTCTGCTCCGCCTTGCCGATGTGCAGGAAGAACTTGACGACCACCGTGTCGTCGGCCACCAGCTGCTCCTCGAACTCGCGAATCTCGCGGTAGGCGCGTTCCCAGGCGCGGCGCTTGACCAGCCGGTCGACCCGCCCGGTCAGCACCTGTCCATACCAGGATCGGTCGAAGATGGCGATGCGGCCGCGGGACGGCGTGTTCCGCCAGAAGCGCCAAAGGAAGGGGCGCAGGGCCTCGTCCTCGGTGGGCGGATTGGTCGGATGGACGTTGAAGCCGCGGGCGTCCAGGCAGAGCATCAGGCGGTTGATCAGGGTGCCTTTGCCCGCGGCGTCCCAGCCCTCGAACACCACCACCGTCGGAATCCCCAGCTCGCGCGCCCGGCGCTGCAGCACGCCCAGCCGGATCTCCAGCGCCGGCATCCGCTGCCGGTATGCCTCCTTGGCCAGCTTCGTCTTCAGGTCCACGCTCTCCAGCATCGTCGGGCCCTCCGCGTTGCGCCTTGGTTTGCCAAGCCTCCAATATGCCCCATCCCCGCGCCCTTGGCCAGTCACGGTGTCGCAAGGCCATGATGCCCGTCGGGAGGCTTGGCCCGCGTCGGAACGGGGGGTTGACGGCGGGGGAAAAGCCGCTATCCTATGGGGCTCAGCCGCGGCGAACGGTTGCGGCCTTGCCCCGCACGGTGGCCACAGCGACACAGGAGAGGCTTGGACATGGCGAGAATTCCCGAGACGATGCTGGCCTGGCCGTTGTTCGGGGCCGGGATGGAGAAGCTGGGGCGCGATGGCCGGGCCTGCACGGTGCCGGTGCCGTCGATCGGTCCTGACGAGCTGCTGGTGCGCATCGACGCGATCGGGCTGTGCTTCTCGGACGTCAAGCTGATCCGCGCGGGCGAGGCCCATCCGCGGGTCGTTTCGCCGGATCTGGCGGCGGCGCCGGTGATTCCCGGCCATGAGGCGGTGATGACCGTGGTTCAGGTCGGCGAACGGCTGCGCGACCGGTTCGCCCCGGGCGGGCGGTTCATCATCCAGGCGGATATCTATGTCGGCGGCCAGGGCTTCGCCTATGGCTACGCGATCGACGGGGGCATGGCGCAGTACAGCCGGATCGACCAGCGCGTGCTGAACGGCGACGAGGGCTGCTCCCTGTTGCCGACCGCCCCGCAGACGCCCGCCGCGATCGCCGCCTTGATCGAGCCGTGGACCTGCGTCATCGCCAGCTACCTGATCGAGCCTCGGCGCGAGCCGCTGGCCGGGGGGCGGGCCCT
>CAZBDL010000596.1:0-1970 GCA_964490525.1 uncultured Victivallales bacterium
TCGTTTGGGCACCTGCGGCGTTTTGCGCACAACGACATGGTGGCCCTGGCCGCATGCCTGGCGGATGCGCCCCGTTCCGGAGGCGAGCGGCTGGTGGCGACGGACGGGGTCTTCAGCATGTCTGGCGACTTGGCCCCGGTGCCGGAGCTGTCCAGGGTGTGCCGTCGGCACGGGGCCTGGCTGATCCTGGACGATGCCCACGGCATTGGCGTGATGGGGGGCGGGCGTGGCACGGAGGCGCATTTCGGGGTATCTGGGGCGGCGGACCTGACGATCGGGACGTTCAGCAAGGCCTTCGCCTCACTTGGGGGCTTCGTGACGGGGGAGGAGGCGGTGATCCACTATCTCAAGCATCATGCGCGGAGCATGATCTTCAGCGCGGCGATGCCGCCGGCGAATGCGGCGGCTGCCCTGGCGGCGTTGTCGATCATTGAGACGGAGCCGGAACGGATCGTGGCGCTGCACCGCAATGCCGGACGGCTGCGCCACGAACTGGCGGGGCTGGGGCTGACGGTGGGCGGCGGTGCCAGTCCGATCGTGCCGGTGGTCGTGGGGGAGCGGGCGTTGGCCGTGGCGGCGGCCCGGGCCTTGCGTGACGAGGGGGTCCTGGTCTATCCGGTGCTGCCCCCGGCAGTGGCGCCCCGACGGTGCCTGCTGCGCGCCAGCGCCATGGCGACGCATACCGAGGCCCACCTCGACCGGATCACGGAGGCCTTCGCCAAGGTGGCCCGGACCGTGCCGGGCATGAAACGGGGGGAGGAACGCTCAACGGTCAACGCTCAACGCTGAACGCCCGTTTTTCCGCCCCTGATGAACTCGTTCACCAGCGGGCGAGGCGTGCGAGGACCTGCGGGCACAGGCGCTGGAGCTGGGCGGCGAGACGGGCGCGACGTCCCGGGATGATCAGGAAACGGTTGTGGGCGAGTCCAGCGAAGAGCGCGGCGGCCACCTGTTCGGCCGTGAGCAGGCCGCATCGCGCCGAGCGCCGCGCCGTCTCCGGCGGGGTGAAGGTCTGTTCCTGGCGATAGCCGGGGGTGTCGGTGTCGGGCGGGCAGAGGACGGAGACCTTCACGCCAGCGGGATGTAGCTCCTCGCGGATTGCGGCGGAGAAGGCGATCACCGCGGCCTTGGCGGCGGCATAACCGGCGAGCCCGGGGACCGGCACCAGGCCGGCGAGGGAGGCGACATTGACGATCTGGCCGTGGCCTTCGGCAAGCATCCAGGGGATGGCGGAGCGGCAGGCGTGGACGGTGCCCTGGTAATTGACCCGCATCATCGCGGCGACCTGTCCATGGGGCAGATCCAGGAGCATGCCGGGCCAGGCATAGCCCGCGGCATTGACCAGGAGGTCGGGGGTGCCCAGGTCGTCGCGGAGGGCGGCAAAGGCGGTGGCCACGGCATCGGCGTCGGCGACATCGAGGGGGTGGATCCGGCAGGTGGCCTGGGGGGCGGCGGACTGGATGGCGGCGGCCGCTGCCCCGAGGCGGTCGGGATTGCGTGCGAAGAGGGCCACCGCCAGGCCGCGCCGTGCGAGGCCGGTGGCGATGGCCAGGCCGATGCCCTGGGAGCCGCCGGTGACGAAGGCGACCTGGCCTTCCCGCAAAGGGTTGGAGTTCCTTGAGATCATGTTGCGCCAGTTCATCGGTTGTGGCAGAAGGGGGTCAGAATCCCATCAGCCCGCAGCAGCGATGGCAGGTGGGCATCAGGCCATGATGGGTGAGGGAGTTGCGAAATTCGCGATAGCGCGGACTGTTCCACAGGGCCGCAATGGCTTCGGTGCGCATGTTGCCGACAATATAGTCGCGGTAGTCGCGGCACGGGGAGAGGTCGCCGTTGCTGTCGATCTCCACGGCCTGGAAGATCGAGACGCATTGGCGGAATCCGAAGGTGTCCGCGTGGTCGGTGTAGTATCGCGCGAGGTCGTCGGCGCCGCCGACTTCGGGCAGGATCACTACGGGAGGGGTGCCGGG
>CAZBDL010000597.1:0-1968 GCA_964490525.1 uncultured Victivallales bacterium
GGAGGGTGGCGGGCCGGGATTCCCGTAGGGCCTGGCGATGGATGGCGCGGATCTCGCCGAGGGGCTCGGAGGCGTCCCAGACCGCGAAGTTGTCGAGCCACAGGGTGCCCGCCTCCTCGCTGTATACGCCGAGCTTGTCGGGCCCCTTGCCGGGGGCGGGCAGCTTGGCCGGGTCGACCGTGAAGGAGAACTCGTATTTGCGCCAGTCCTGGCCGACGACAACCTCCTCGCGGTGTTGGTTGCCGCAGAGGACGGCGACCTTGCCGGAGGGCATGCCCTCCTGGCGCATCCAGGCCTGGACCTTGAAGGTGGCGCCTGGAGGCAGGGTCTGTTGAAAGTCGCCGGCGGAGGAGAACCATTGGAACATGCCCTTGTTCCTGCCGCCGGGCAGGGTGATCCGCAAACTGGCCGTGCTGCCGCCTTCCGGACAGGCCTGGCTCTCGTCGAACACCCCGACAACCCCGGACTTCTTCTCCGGAGCGAACTGGTTGTAGCCACCGAGGGTGAAGCGCTCCCGGCGCACCTCGTCCACGACCGTTTCCTGGGATGGCCAGGCCGCAAAGCGCCGGTCCACCACCAGGATGTCGTTTGGCATCAGGGGGCCGGGAAACGCCGGGTCCAGCTCGACGAACTCGTCCCCCTTCAGCGGTGAATAGCGGACGACCTTGGCCGCATGCACTTTCCGGAGGCAGCCGTCCGCGATGCGGTAGAGGGTCGCCTGGCCGCCGTCGTAAATGCCCACCGGCAGGCCATGCCAGTAGCCGAGCCCGCAGTGCCAGAAGTTCTTGCCCGTCTCCTTCGGGCTGTTGTGCGCATCGTAGAGCCGGCTGCCTTCGGCGCGGCACTCCGGCCCGAAGGTGTGGATGTGGCGCACCTCGTAGGGCTCCATGGCGCTGTGCACGTTCCACAGGTTGGCGATCCGGGTGGGAAACCAGGGGACGGGGGGGCCCGCCTCGAGGTTCACCCCGAACTTGGCCGGGCGCTCAAGCAGGATCTCCGTGGTGACCTCGAAGCGGTCCTCCGGGGTGTCCCGGGTCACCTCCACCTGCATCGCCAAGGCGTTGGCCGTGAGGGACAGGGTGACCAGGGCGGCGAGGGCAACGGGCGTGTCGATCCGTCTCATGATTGGGCTCCTCTGGTATGGCAAGGGCAAGGTGTAGGCTGATTACTGGGCGGCGGGATCGGGGCCGTGCAGGGCATAGGTGCCGCTGTTGAAGGCGCCGCCGGTGGTGAAGAAGTCGGTCCAGTGGAACCCCGTGGTCAACTGCTGGTAGCTGAGGCCGTCGACATGGCCGTCGCACAGGCCGATGTTCGCCTTGTTGAGGTGCCGGAAGGTCATGTGCCCCGACGAGTAGTGCTGATAGTCGTCGTACTGGGTCGCCCCGCCAGCGAGCAGCTGATTACCCGAGTACTTGCCGGCGATCCGGCCGCTGGCGGTGGCGGCAAAGAGGGTGACGTTGCTGTCGGCCAGGAAGAGGACGTTCTCGGGACTGAAGACCCGCTGGCCGGCATGGGGCTCGTCCTGAAACCGGTAGAGGTTGAACCAGTCGGGATTCGCGACGGTGTCGGGATCGTCCTGGCCTTCCGCAAAGTATTCGCCGAACTGCTGGAAGTGGCCGTAGGTCCAGGTGTCGTAGTTGTAGCCGACTCCGTCGTCCTTGCTGGTCGTGACCTTGACCCCGATGCGCGGACACTTGCGGATCCCCAGATGGAAGTAGTCGCCCATGCCCGAGGCCTGGTTGTACCGGACATAGCTCGGGACAAAGCCGTTGTAGTCGCCGGCATAGAGCTGGACCCCCAGCATCAGTTGCTTGAGGTTGCCGCGGCAGGAGATGCCCATGGCCGTCTCCTTGGCATGGCGCAACGCCGGCAGCAGCAGCGCCGCCAGGATGGCGATGATCGCGATCACCACCAGCAACTCGATCAAGGTGAAGCGAGTTGCTCTCGGCTTCGTCCCTGTCGGGACTG
>CAZBDL010000598.1:0-1966 GCA_964490525.1 uncultured Victivallales bacterium
GTCGGGGAGCTCGTATTCGACGGGATCCTCGACGGTGATGATCTTGCGTTCGGGGCTGTTTTCGAGGACCTTGGAGAGGGAGGCGTAGAGGGTGGTGGTCTTGCCGGAGCCGGTCGGTCCGGTGACCAGGACGATGCCATGGGGCAGGTTGATGAGCTGCTGGAGGATGCGGTGGTCGTGGTCTTCGAGGCCGAGCTCGCTGAGCTGGTAGAAGATGGAGCGGCGGTTGAGGATGCGCAGGCACATGGTCTCGCCGAAGCGGGTGGGCAGGATCGAGACGCGCAGGTCGAACTCCTCCTTGCCGACGCGCACGCGGATGCGTCCGTCATGGGGCAGGCGGCGCTCGGCGATGTTCAGGTCGGCCATGATCTTGAGGCGGGAGATGATCGCGTCGTGCAGGTCGCGCACGCCCGGGGGGACGGGAATTTCCTGGAGCATGCCGTCGATGCGGTAGCGCAGGTGGACGTTGTCGGGGTAGGGCTCGATGTGGATGTCGGTGGCGTTCATCTCCAGGGCGTCGATGAGGATCTGGTTGACCAGGCTGATGATCGGGGCCGCCTCCTGATCCTCGGCGAGGTCGCGTCCGGAGGTCTCGTAGTGGATCTCGCGGCCGCGGTAGCGGCGCTCGCCGAGGCGCTCCTGGATGCGGATGACGGTTTCGGCGCCGAGCCCGTAGATGGTCTTGAGGACCATCGTGACCTCGTGGGCAGTGGCCAGGCGCGGCTCGATGCGGCGCCCGAGGAGGAGGCGCAGGTTCTCGAGGTCGCGGACGTTCGGGGGATTGGCGAAGGCGGCCTCGAGCGACCCCTTCTTGACCTGGAGCGGCACAAACCGGTAATGGATCGCGGCCTTGGGGGAGACGAGTTTGCGGGCCTCCTCGGCGATCTCGGTGTTGTGGATGACGACGAAGGGCAGGCCGGAGACGGCGGCCAGGGCGCGGTAGAGGATTTCTTGGGAGCAGTATTCCAGCTCGATGACGGCCTGGTGGCAGGAGATGCTGGCACGCTTCATGCGGCGGCGGACGGTCTCGGCCTGGACTTGGGAAAGGTGACCCTCGCCGACCAGGCGGTCGAGCAGCTCGTTGCCGAAGGCGTCCGGGGGCGGGGCGGCCGGAGCGGCTCCCGGAAGGGTGGGGATGGGGGCGTCCTGGGTCATGGCAGCTCCACGGTGCGGGATTCGCGCAGCGGCAGGTCGTGTTCCTGGCCGCCGGGGCCACGCAAGCGGACCACGTCGGCCGCCACGGACAGGACCTCGAATCCGGCGACGGCATCACCGACCCGCACGGGCCCGCGGTGCAGGGGCGTGTTGGTCCGGGCATCGGCGATCTCGACAAAGGCGACGCGGGCGCCGTCGGCCGCCTCCATCCATCCGGAGAAGAGCAGGGTTCGGCGCGGCTTGGGCGGCGGGGGTGGCGGGCGGCTCTCGCCGCCTCCGGTCCCGCCACTCCCGCCCGCGGCCCCGGCCTCCCCGCCCGGGCGCACCTGCGGCTGCGGCTTGGGATAGCTCCGGCGGAAGCGGAAGGGGTTGCGCTCGGCCCCCGGCAGCGGTGGAGAGTGGAGGAAGGCGAAGGCCTGGTCACCGAACATCCGCGGCACGTTCGGCGCTGCCTGCGCGGACGCCGCCCCGGGCTCGGGCTCGCGCAGCAGGCGATAGGCCAGGAAACCCAGGGTCACGAGCAACGCGAGCAGCAAGGCCAGGCAGAGCTTGGCCTCCCAACTGCGTCCCAGCCCCGGGCGGTTTGACAGCGACGGCATGGCGAACCTACCCCCTCCGGCCGGGTGTGTGATGTTGGGCTACGGGAACGTCGATGGTCATGGCATCCTCTCTGGGATCAGGCGCCCGAAGGCAGGATCTTGATGGTGTCCGGGCGGCGGAGCGGCCGGTCGGCGACATCGTCGGCCTGCTGGAAGAACGAGGAGCACTCGATGTCGAGGGACAGGGCGGCGATGCCGACGGCGGTCTCGCG
>CAZBDL010000599.1:0-1959 GCA_964490525.1 uncultured Victivallales bacterium
GAGGCGCAGGCCGTCGAAGTCGGGGCGGATGCCGAGGATGCCCTGCATGGCGCCGACGGCCATCCACGAGGCGGTGCCGGTGAGCCAGGCGTTGCGGCCGCGGCCAACGGTGTGAAAGGGCTTCTGCGAGATGAACTGGCAGGCGACGTAGGGCTCGCACTCATGGCGCCGGGCCATGCCGTTGCGGGCGGCCGGACACATCCGCATGAAGAAGTCGAAGGCCCGGTCGCCGCGGCCGAGGAGCGCCTCGGCGAAGATCATCCACGAGGAGGCATGGTTGAAGACGGAGCCGTTCTCCTTGATGCCGCCGGGGAAGATGCCGACCGAGCCGATGTCCATGTCGAAGTCGAGGAACGGCCGGTCCATCACCTTGTGGCCGAAGGGGGTGCCGAGCTTGCGGTCGGCGGCGTCGAGGGCGGCGGTGGCCCGCTCGGCGTCGGCGACGCCGGCGATGACGGCCCAGGGCTGGGGCTCGAGGAAGATGGTGGCGGAGCCGCGGGGGCTGCGGGTGGAGCCGAGGATCCGCCCGTCGGTGCGGATCATGCGCTGGTACCATTGCCCGTCCCAGGCGATGGTGTTGCAGAGGGCGGCGATGCGGCGCTGGCGGCGGTCGAGGGTGGCGGCCAGGCGCTTGCGGCCGGTCGCCCGGAAGAGTTCGGCGAGGGCCCGGGTGGAGGCACAGTAGAGGAGGCTGGTGAAGACCGATTCGGTGGCCGGGTCGCCGGGATTGAGCGAATCGTTCCAGTCGGCATGACCGGTCTGCATCAGCCCGTTCCGTCCCCGTTTATTCCACGCAAAGTCCTGGGCGGCAATGAGATGATCAATCATGCTGGCCGTCCGGGCGCTTCCCCGGAAGCGCCGGGGCTCGTCGAGGAAGGCGCGGTCGCCGGTCTCCTTGACGTAGGCGGCGACGGCCAGGGCCAGCCAGTTGTGGTCGTCGTAGAAGCCGCCTTTGCCGTACTGGCCGGTCAGGGGGTTGAAGTTGTGCGAGGCGGAGCCGTCCTCGCCGAGGCCCTCGGCGAGGGCGGCGAGCATGCGCCGCGACCGCTCGGGCATGGCGTGCATCATGCCGAGCTGGTCCTGGCAGCTGTCGCGGAAGCCGATGGCCCGGCCAATGCCCCACTCGTACGAGGAGAGGGAACGGGACAGGACCAGGGTCATGGCCGCCTGGTACTGAATGAACGAGTTGACCACCGTGTCGAACGTCCGCGACGGACTGCGCACGACGAACGCGCCGAGGATGTCCTGCCACTGGGCCTTGACGGCGGCCAGGGCCCGGTCGGCGTTCGCCGCATTCCGGTACTTGCGGCTGGCCTGGCGGCACGCGACCTCGTCGGCCGCGAAGCCGGTCTGGTAGACGATCCGCTCGCCCGCGCCGGGGGCCAGGGCGAGGTCATGCTGCAGGGAGCCGATCGGGTAGCCGCCGGTGCGGCAGTCGTTGGTCGAGACGCCGGACTCGACGACCTGCGGATTGCGCTCGTCGCGATAGCCGCCGAGGAAGCGGTCCCGGTCGCCGTTGAAGCCGTCCGGTTTCCGGCTGGAGCAATGGAAGCCGTAGTTCTGGACGAAGTGCATGTCGTCCAGGCCGGTGCCGATGTCGTTGTAGCTGAAGTGGAGGATGGCGCCCAGGCGGGAATCCCACTTCTGGCGCGAGACGTTGGGACAGTTGTCGATGTTCATCAGGTCGCGCATCGCGCCCCAGAAGGCGAACTCGGCGTAGCTGAAGACGGAGAGCCGCCGGGGCCGTACGGAGCGGTTCTCGACCCGCAGGTCCCAGATCTCGAGAGGCAGGTCGGGCGGCACGAAATAGGTGACCTCGGAAGCGATGCCGTCGAATTCATAGGAGACGACCTGGTAGTTCGTCCCGACGCGACTGCGGAAGCGTCCGCCCGGCGTCCAGACCGGAGCCCAGGTCGCCGACCAGTACTGGCCGGTGTCCTGGTCGCGCAGATAGAGATA
>CAZBDL010000600.1:0-1954 GCA_964490525.1 uncultured Victivallales bacterium
CCCGGACGGACGGAAGCGGACGCTCATGATCTACGCGAAGGAGGCGGTGTAGGTGCTCCTTGAGGCCGCCATCTATTCGCAACTCAGCACCTATGCCGGGCTGGCGGCGCTCACCGGCACCCGCATATACCCGCTGCTGCTACCCCAGGACCCGACGCTGCCGGCCGTGACGTACCAGACCATCAGCCGGGTCATGGAGGAGGTCCGGGGAGCCGGGCCGCGCTACGCGGAGACCCGCGTACAGATCGACTGTTGGGCCGCCAGCTATTCCAGCGCCAAGGCTGTTGCCGAGCAGGTGCGGGCAGCGTTGCAGGATTACACCGGCACGATGGGCGGGGCGGGTGGCGTCCCGGTGCTGGACGGCGACATGACCAGCGAGACCGACGTGTATGAGCCTGACGCGCTGCTCCACCGGGTCATGGTGGAGGCGCTGATAACCCATCGCTATGGGGTGATGCCGTGAAGATCAAGTGCTTGAAGCAGGACACCGGGGAAATCGGACTGAACAGCCAGGTCTGGCCGGTGAAAAAGGGCCTGGTCGATGTGCCTGACATGGTCGCCGCCAGGCTCTGCCAGTGCTACCCCGACGAATTTCAGCCGGCGGACGCCGGGAAGGAAGGTGACGGATAATGCCAATTTCCAAGGAAGCCGCCGTCGTCCGGCTGCACGACGCCAAGATCGCCCAACTGACGGCGGATGTCACAACCAACCCGACCTACGGATCCCTTGTGGACCTGGGCGGGGTCATCGAAATGAAGCTGACGGGCGAGATCGATTACCGCGAGTTGGAGGGCGACAATGTGATCCTCGCCTCCAATGCGTTTCTGAAAGCGGTGGACATCGACGTGCAGCAGGCCCGGATTACGCTGGACGCCCTGGCCATCATTATGGGCGGCTCCGTGACGGCCTCCGGCACGACGCCGAACCAGAAGCAGACGTACACGATCCTCGGCACCGACGAGACGAACTATTTCAAGATCGAGGGCCAGTCGAAGGGCACGGACGCGGCCGGCGGCGACGTGAAGGACTGCCATGTCGTGCTCTATAAGTGCAGGCTATCCGGCGCCGTGGATTACACGCTGGGCGCTGACTACGCCAAGGTCTCGTTCAAGGCGCGGGCGATTCCGACCATCAGCAATTCGAAGATCAAGGATGTTGTGTTCAACGAGACCGCCGCAACCATCGCGTGACGACGGGGGCCGGGGTGACCTGGCCCCTCAAATTTTGAGGGGGTATTTTTGTGAAGGGCACGACGATCACGCTGGACCGCGAGCGCCGGCTGAGGTTCGACGCCAACGCCCTGGCCGATGCCGAGGAGCGCCTGGGGATGGGCCTGGGCAAGATCATCCACCAGGAGGCCAGCTTCGCCCTGATCCGCGTCCTCCTGTGGGCCGGGCTGAAGCACGAGGACCGCCGCCTGACGCCGGAGGCCGCCGGGACGCTCCTGCAGCGGTACATCGAGGGCGGCGGCGACCTGGACGAGATCGCCGGGACGGCCATGCAGGCCCTGCTCGGCTGCGGGCTGTTCCGCGGCGCCGATGAGGGCGACGACCCAAACGCGACGACGGAGGCGGCGACGTAGCCGACCTCCGTTTTGCTGACTGGCTGGCTGAGATCGAGCCGCTGGCCTATGCCGCCGGACTCCGACCGTGGGACCTGGGCCGCATGACGCCGGGCGAATTGTTTGCCGTCGTCCAGGGCCACCAGCGCCAGCAGATAACGGCAGCCTGGTGGCATGAATTCTTCGCCCGGCAGGAACGGCTTGAGCCATTGGGCCATTACCTGGAGCCGGAGAGGGAGCCGACGCGGGGCATAGATGCCCTGGCGTCCTGGTGACGGGAGGGGCTGGCCCATGAGTTTCAGCATCGAGATCGACCCCGCGACAATGGCGGAGGTCTCGCGCAAGATCCAAAGCCTTGTCTCCGCCCTGGAGGCCAAGGACGTGGAGGACGTG
>CAZBDL010000601.1:0-1953 GCA_964490525.1 uncultured Victivallales bacterium
CTCGAGCCGTACGAGTTCGACCTCCTTGCGGCCTCCGGTGATCCGCCCGGCCAGTTTTTCGACCCACGCCCGATCCCCTACCGCTGCGCACTCGCTCCAGATCGGCTCGCGGGTGAGCCGTGCGCGGGACAGCTTGTCCGCCAGCGTCGCCTGATACCATGCCACGAACTCGGTCGCGGCACCAGTCATCCCCAGGCAACGCAGCAGCCGGTCGCGGTCCAGCACCGGCTGGCGCCGCCTGGCCCCGACCAGTTCATGATATCCGCAGCATGACCACTCCCGCGGATGATCCACCACTCCGGCCCGCACCATGTTCAGGCCGAGATAGAACAGGCAGCGGCTCAAATGCGCCCCGCCCTGGATCAGCGCTGGATGGTACCGGTCGCGCCAGAAGGCCCCCTCGCGTCCCTTCCGACGGTTGATCTCGCGTCCGGCGGTTCCCTGCAACCAGCGCATCATCCCGGAGATCCGCTCCGCCCGGTCCGCCCACAGCAGCAAGTGCACATGGTTCGAGGTGACCACATAGTCCAGCACCGACACGCCGTACTTCCTCGCCCCTTCGCGGAGCCGCGACACATAGCGGCGGCGATCAATCTCGAAGCGCAGCAGGAAGCGCCGCTCCTGGCAACGGTGCGTGACATGGAAGCAGCTTCCCCCCAAGCCTCGTGTCCGCCCCCTGCGCATCACCAACCTCCCGTCAAATCTCGGCAGTCCCGCCGACCTCCATTACCATGCCCCATAAATCCAAAATTGCAAGAAATGATGGCAAATATTTGCATGCTCTTGCGTAATTAGAATCATATGTTGTGCGTATCTTCTTCTATATTAATAATATATCTTACTCCGACCGCGATAGATGGATCTCTCATTCAGTCTCTTGGCTTTTCCCGGGATACGGTAGAATTGCTGAACCTCTTTCGGAGTGTCACCCCATTTAGATCAGCCCCGTTGGGCCATTAACTGGTTGTTAGCACAAAGGCCCGGACCAGCAGGCTGCCGTGGGGCATGGTGGGTTCATGGACCATCCGCCCGAAGGGGATCTTTGTGGACAGGCAGTCGGGGCTGGTGGGATTCTTGCAGGTGGGACAGGTGGTGCAGGTGGGGCATTCGGGGGTGTCGTCGACCTCCCTATATTGACCTCCGGGGGTCATTATATACCTGTCCGCGAATTTATTATGATAAATTCTATTGCTATTCATAGTCTTAGGATGAAATAAACAGGCTATTTCCCTGTTTTAAGCCCATGTTCAGGTGCCATTTTTCTGGCTTCGTCTGACCGGGACTACGCCGGGACAAGCCAAATCAACGATATCCTTGGCGCGGCGCTTGTCAACCTGGCAGGTGATGAAATGGCGGTCGCCGCAGCGCTTGTTGGATGGTGCTCATTGAAGCCTCCGGCTTGAGAGGTGATGGCTGTGGGGTTCCCGACGCCCGACTCCCGACTCCCGACTCCCGACTCCCGAGGACGAGGACGAGGACGAGCGCGCGACGCCCGACGCCCGAGGCCCGAGGCCGTCAACATGGCGCATGTCTCCGCGTTGGCGTGTCTTGTTCCGCCGCACGAGGATGAGGGTGGCGGCGGGCGGGACGTGAACGTCGTCGCGGGCCGTGCCGGTTTCGGCGAAACCGGCATACGTGGGCGGCGTCTGCGCCTCCCCCGGGAAAGGCCGGGATGCCCTGGAGGGGGCGGGGTTCAGGTGTTGTCCGCGAGGGGGTCGACGTCCTCGACCAGATGGTAGTCGATGAGGAAGTTGCCGGTGATGCGGCTGATTTCGTCGATGGTGGTGAGGCCGTTGGCGACCTTGACCCAGCCGTCCTCGCGCAAGGTCTTCATGCCCCGGGTGCGGGCGGTGCGGCGCAGTTCGCTGGAGGCGGCGTGATTGGAGACCATGTCCTGGATCTCCTCGTCGAGGAGGAAGAACTCGTAGATGGCGACGCGTCCGCGGTAGCCGG
>CAZBDL010000602.1:0-1952 GCA_964490525.1 uncultured Victivallales bacterium
CCCGCCGATGCCCCGGCCTGGGTCGCCTAGGCCTATCTGGTCGGCGGCAGGACCGACCGCGACGTTCAGGTCCGCTCCGGGCCCGGCATTCTCCATGGCGAATACGGCACTTTGCCGAAGGGAACCGCCGTCTCGACCATCCCCGGCGAGCGCGAAGGCTGGCGGCGGATCGTCGCCCCGCCGGGCTTCACGGCTTGGGTCAGCGCCCGCCATGTCGCCATCGACCAGGCCGAGCCGACGCCGACCACGCCACCAGCCGGGGCCACGGCATCACCATCAACCCGGCCTGGCGATGCCCCTAAGGCCCCCGACAGCCCCCAGGCGGACCGTGCCGCTTCGGGAGAGCTGGCCCGTCAGCTGCCGGTGATCGACGCCATCGCGGAGGAGGTCTCGACCGAAGGCTTCGTGGTTCCGCTCGTGGCCAACGCCACCCTCGTCACCCATGCCCTCTGCGCCAAGGTTAACAATGAGCTCTTTCCGCTCTGCTATGTCTTCAGCACGCGCCAGAACCTGAAGCTCTGGGAAGGGCAACGGGTACGCGTCGCCGGGAGCCAACACTGGATCCACGGCTGGCAGCGCCCGGTCGTCGAGATCAACAAGATCACCCCGGTGCGCTAGCCCTCGGCGGTCACCGCTGATCGTCTTCGGCTTCAGCGGCCCGACGCAAAGCCCTCCGCCAGCCGCTGTACGAACCCGAGATAGGCCATGACCAGCTCGGGACCGGCCATCACCCACAACCAGGTGGCCACGGCCAGGTAAGGACCGAAAGGAATCGCCCCGCGGAGACGCTTCCGGTGCCGCCAGACCAGGGCCAGGCCGACGACCGATCCGAGCAGCGACCCGATGAGCACCACGAAGAAGCAGGGCAGCAGGCCCAGGCAGGCGCCCACTGCGCCCAGGTACTTGACGTCGCCCCACCCGAGGGCTTCGCGCCGAAACAGCCGCCGGCCGGCCCAAGCCGCCATGGCCAGTCCCCCGGCACCCCCGGCCAACCCCAGCGCAGATTGCGCCAGCGCCTGCCCGCGCGTCGCCGGGAACGGCGGCCAATGCTGCGGCCACAGCAAGGCCATGGCCAGGCCCAGCGCCGCCGCCGGATAGGTGATCGCATCCGGGATGATGAAGTGGCGCGCGTCGATGAACACCGTCAAAATCACCAGCATCGTCACCATGAACCACAGCGGCGCCAGGGTCACGGGATAGCCGCCCAGCACAATCCGTAGCCACACCGCCTCGAACATCACCGCCGTCAGCAGCTCCACCGCCAGGTAGCGCGGCGAGATCGGGCCGCGGCAGTGCCGGCATCGCCCGCGCAACGCCAGCCAGCTGATGAAGGGCAGGTTCTCGTACCACGGCAACTGATGCCCGCATTGCGGACAGTGCGACGGCGGCGAGACCACCGACTCGCCACGCGGCATCCGCCAGATGCACACGTTCAGGAAGCTGCCGATGCAGGCCCCCACCATGAACACCGTCACATGCCACATCGGCATCAGCTCGGGAACAAGCGGGTATTGGCCAAGGATCATCGTGACACTCCCGGACTCATCGCTGGCGAGGTGTGTACCTTACTGCATGCATGGATAAATACGACGAACGGGCGAACCCCTGTCTCCCAACAAACCAGATTCGGGCAAGCCGCCCATGCGTCACCGGACCAGCGCATGCTCCGCCAGCCGGCCGTCCTCCATCTCCAGGGCGCGGTCGAACACATCCAGCGCCCGATGGTCGTGGGTCACCACGATCACCCCGGTGTCCTGACCATGCGCCACATCACGGAACAGTTCCATCACCTGGCGCCCCCGGACGCTGTCCAGCGCGGCCGTCGGCTCGTCCGCTAGGATCAGCGACGGACGGTTGGCCAGGGCCCGCGCCACCGCGACCCGCTGCTGCTGGCCGCCCGAAAGCTTGGCCGGCAGATGCCCCGCACGATCCTTGATCCCGAGATAGTCCAG
>CAZBDL010000603.1:0-1940 GCA_964490525.1 uncultured Victivallales bacterium
GGGGCATCGGCTTACCCCCGTGGGCCGGTGCCCCTTCGCTTTTTCAGCACGGGGGCACACGGGGGATGGTGCGATGGCTGAGAATGTGCAGGCGGAGGCCCGGCAACACCATTTGCCGACATCCTGGCAGGGAGAGGCAAACGGTGCGGCGGCCCCCGCACTCCGATCATACCAAGTGTTACCGCCGCTTGACGGGGCGGAATTCGAGGCCCTCAAGGCCTCCATCGCCGCTCACGGCGTGCAGGTGCCGGTGGAATACGACGAGCAGGGCAATACCTTGGACGGCCACCACCGGGTGCGGGCCTGCCTGGAACTCGGTATCAAGGATTGGCCGAGCATCGTCCGGGGCGGGATGGCGGAGGAGGAGAAGATTGAGCACATCCTCTCGCTCAATCTCGACCGGCGGCACCTGACGCGGGAGCAGCGGCAACAACTCTTTGCCGACTTGCGGGCACGCGGGTGGAGCCTGCGGCGGATCGCGAAGCGGGCCGGGGTCCACCATGAAACGGTGAGGGAGGACCTAGCAGGTGTCGGAAATCCGACACCTGGCGCCGTCACCGGCGCCGACGGCAAGACGTACCCGGCGACGCGGCCCCGGGTGGTCCCTAGCGTGTTTGCGGCGACCCAGCGGGCACGCGAACGTGCGAGCGAGGCTCTCCGAGCCATCGGGTCTCGGGCCCCAACTAAGGTGCTAGAGCTGCGGCGCGCCGAGCGCATTGCGCGAGAGCGGGCTGCTGCGGCGAGGCGCACCGGGCCAGCCCTCGATGCGGTGTGCCACCGTGTAGTCGAACTGCGCTGCGGTGATTTCCGCAAGGTTCTCTCGGACCTCAGCGGCACCGTAGATGCCATCATTACCGATCCTCCGTATCCGAAACGATTTTGGGCTCGCGGTTCTGCCGACAATGTATATGCCGACCTCGGAGCCGTGGCCCGGGAACTGCTAAAGCCGGACGGCGTGCTGGCGATTATGACCGGGACGCGCCTAGAGATGCTGGACGCGGTGGACGAACAGGTCGGCCGGCACATGCGTCGCCGTCATCGTGCAGTGTACCTGACGCCGGGGCCTCGCTGGCGCGATCACCAAGAGCGCGTTGCAACGGGGTACAAGCCAATCCTCATTTACGCACACCCCGACGGTGACCCTGACGCCCTGCGGTGGATCAATGATGATGTGTTCGTCTCTGTGGCCGAGGATAAGGAGTACCACGAGTGGGGCCAGTCCGAGAGCGGAATGGCCTCGCTGGTCGAGCGGCTGTCCGTGCCGGGGATGCTCGTTGTTGACCCCTTCCTCGGCGGCGGCACCGTGGCCGTAGCTTGTAAGCGGCTTGGGCGGGCCTTCGTCGGCTGCGACATCGATCCGGCAGCGGTTGCCGTCGCGCACGAAAGGCTTTCCGGCCATGTCTAGCGTCGAGCGGCACGGCACGCGCGACCTGACGTATTCGGCTTGGCACCGGGCCGCGAACGTTGCGCGATTCCTTGGTCCGCAGCGCGCGCACCAGCTCACCTACATTGACCTAGATGCCATCGAGTACTGCGCGAAATGCCGAGAGCCGTTGCTTCTGGGGGAGCTGGCGCGCGACGTTGGCCAAGCGTTCAAAGCGACGCGCGTCCTTCGGCGGCTGGCCAAGTGTGCAAATCGGCCAGCCGCGCTCGTATTCTACCGGGTGGGCGATACGGGAGACATTGAGCGCTTCCGGGTGCGCATGGTCCATCCCGACTATGAGCAGCATGAGCGGACCATGGCTCCAGTGGAGTACGCAGCGTGGCTTTGGTCCTTCCGCGAGGCGCACCGATGTGGGGAGCTGCCATGACCGAACTCGCCGACCTCAACCCGACCCTCGGCGAAGCCCTCGCCAGCATCACGGCGTGCATTGAGCACCGGGAATTGGCGAACTGGTACGCCGGCGACCGCATGGCGTTTGTATTGGACCACTTCGGCG
>CAZBDL010000604.1:0-1939 GCA_964490525.1 uncultured Victivallales bacterium
CCTTGGCGCGGATCTCGCTGATCTGCGGTCTGCTCGGGGTGGTCTTCTTCGGGATCACCAGCCTGCCTGGGCTGGTCCTGGGCATTGCGGCCAAGCTGATGATCGCCGATCCGTATTACAACTACAAGGGCGACGGCCTGGCGTTAGGCGGCATCTTCGCCTCGTTGCTGGGCATCATTGCCTGGGGCGTCTGGCTGGCGATGCGGATCTAGTCCCCGTTGCCGGGGGTCATTTCAGCTTCGACATGGTCGCCAGGCCGACGGTTGCGGGCGCGTGCCCAGCCTCTCCTCCGATTCAGTTCAATGCCTGGTGACGGCGAGGGCGAAGGCGGTGAGGGCGATGTCGTCGCGGACATTCCAGGAGAGGTTGTCGAGGAGGGCGTCGGCCTCGCGGAGACGGGCGGCGGCACAGTCCTCGGGGAGGCGGAGGCGGGCGGGCTCAAGCCCGTCGAAGAGTTCGGGATTGGGGAGGAGGTCGAAATCGACGTCGGCGCTGAGCAGGTAGAGCTGGGCATGCCAGGCATGGATGCAGCTCAGGAAGGCCTGGCGGAGCTTGAGGTAGGCGGCGCGGGCGGCGGCCTTGTGGCGTTCCTGGAGGTGCTTGAGGATGCGCGGCTCACCCTCGGCGGCGGCGAGGCGCGGGGCCCATACCTGTTCAGTCTCGGCGGCGGCCTCGTCCTCGAGCCGGGCGGCCAGGGCAGCCAGGGCGGCGGCGACGCGGACGGCCCCGGAAAGGTCGTCGCGGGCGATCGTGCCGAGGCGGAAGAGGAGGGGCCGGATCTCCGCAAGCCCGGGAAAGGCATAGGGCTGGCGTCCGCTTCCCAGGGGCAGCTGCTGGCAACGCGAGCGGATGGTCGGCTGGAGGGCGAGGGGATTGCCGGTGACAAGCAGGAAGAGGGCGCGTCCAGGAGGCTCCTCAAGGGTCTTGAGGAAGGCGTTCTGGGCCTGGTGGTTGAGACAATCGGCATCGTAAATGATGCCGACCTTGATGCCGGCCACGCCGCTGCCGCCAAGCTGGAAGAAGCCGCGGAACCAGCGCAGGGTGTCGGGTTCGCGGTCGTCCTCGCCGATGATGATCTGGCGGGACCTGGAGACCGGCATCAGCGTGCGCAGGTCGGGATAGGCGCCGTTGGCCAGCTGCCGGCAGACGGGGCAGACGCCGCACGCCTCGCCGTCGGTGTGGCAGGGGCAGAGCGCAGTCTGGGCCACGGCCAGGGCGAACGCCTCGCGCCGCGCCGTGTCCTCCCCACTGATCAGGTAGGCGGAGGGCAGGCAATCCTCCCGGCGCGCACGGCGCAGTGCGGCCGCCAGCAGCGGGACATCCGTGTCAAAGGAGGCCAAGGGCATGGCGCACCACCTCCCGGATCTGGTCGTGGACCTGGTCGGGCGGCGGGGCGGCATCGATGACCTTGACCCGCGCCGGCTCGTCCCGGGCGATGCTCAGGAAGCCCGCCCGCACCCGGGCATGGAAGTCGCGCGTCTCCGCCTCGATGCGGTCGGCGCCCGCTGGATCCGCACCGCGCTGCCGCATCCGCCCCGCGCCCAGTTCGGGGGAGAGATCCAGCAGCAGGGTCAGGTCGGGAAGTCCCGCGCCGACCGCGAAGTCGTTGATTCGGCGAATGAACTCGAGGTCGATGCCGCGCGCATGCCCCTGGTAGGCCATGGTCGAATCGGCGAAGCGGTCGCAGAGGACCACCGTCCCGCGGGCCAGCGCCGGCCGGATCAGCTCGTGCACATGCTGGGCGCGGGCGGCCGCGAAGAGCAGCACCTCGGCCGGGTCGGCGATCGGATGATGGCCTTGGTGGTGCTTCAGGATCCGGCGCAATTCCTCGCCCAGCTCCGTGCCCCCCGGCTCCCGGGTGGTCACGCAGGTACGCCCCTGTGCCGTCAGCCAGGCCGCCAGGCGGACGATCTGGGTCGTCTTCCCGGCGCCTTCCGGC
>CAZBDL010000605.1:0-1935 GCA_964490525.1 uncultured Victivallales bacterium
GGTGCGCAGCTTGAACTTCATCTGGGGGATGTTGGTGCTGCCAAACTGCAGGGTGGCCCAATAGAGGGGGTCGCCGGTGTCGGTGGTGTTGTACTTGTACAAGGCGCGGGTGCTGCCCGGGGCGTACGTGTAGACGGTGCCGCTGGTCGTGCCGTTGGCGGCGTTGTCATAGGTGATGCTGACGATCAGGTTGTCCGTGCCGTTGTACTCGAACGGGGTGGAAAAGTTGATCGTGTTCCAGCCGGTGGAGAAGGTGTAGTTGCTGGAGTGGCAGGAGACCAGGGCGCCGTTCTCGACGTTGGTGAAGACGAAGGCGGAGAGGTTGGTGTGGGCCAGCCGGACCGTGAAGTTGCTCAAGGTCGCGGGATTGGGGGCGGTCGCCACATTGAGCTGGATGCCGGCGATGGTGGTCGCCGCGCCGAGCTCAGACTGGAGGTAGATGAGCTCAGTGCGCTCCTCCTGGGAGGTGACCCGCAAGGGCATGCTGCCGCCGCCGCTGGTGGAGCTGCCGCTGCCGGCGGTCAGGATGGATCCATGGTGCAGGGACAGGGTGGCGCGCTTGCCGCTGCCGCTGAAGGCGGTGTCGGTCGAGCCGTCGGTCTTTTTGGCGGTGATGGTGGCGGAGAAGGGGGTGCCGAGGAACTGCGGCGTGGCGACGGCGCCGATGGTGAAGCCGGCGATGTCGGTGGTGGTGGTGAAGTACCAGGTCGCGTTGCCGCTGAAGCCGGCGAAGGCGTTGCCGGCCTTGTCGGTGATCGCCCCGGAGGCGATCTCAACATAGTAGCCGGTGTTGAAGGCGAAGGCGGCGGTCGGGTCGATGGTCACGGCCGCGCCGTCGACCGTGACCTGGGGCGAGGTCACCGCGATGGTCTCGACCGTGCCGTTGTCGGCCAGCCTCTTGATCACGAGGTTGCCCGATGCCCCCTTCTTCACGTCCTCGTTGAAGGTGACCGTCAGGTCCTGGTTGACGCCGGCGGCGCCGAAGCCGGCGGCGGGCGAGAACGCGGCGACGGTTGGGGCGGTGCTGTCGATGGTGATGGTGAAGGTGACGCCGCTGGGGCCGGCATTGCTGTCGTCCTTCAGGTTGAAGGTGAAGCTGTCGCTGCCGGTCTGGCCGGAGGCGCTGGTGTAGCTGATGATGCCGTCGTCGATGTCCTGCTGGGTGAAGGTGCTCGCCGCGGAGAGGGTGGTGGAGTTCCGCTTGAGGCTGCCCTTGGTCGGGGCGGTGACAATGGTGAAAGTCAGCAGGGCAGGGGTGTCGCTGCCGTTGGCGTCGCTGGCCTGGAGGTCGGCGCTGGTCACCGTCGTCTGGATGGTCGGGCGGACCGACAGGCCGTGGTTGTTGTTGACCACCGGCGCGAAATTCTCGCAGGTGCGGTACTCGGCGTAGACCCGCTTCAGCAGCCGCAGCACTCGGGCGTTGTTGCCATCGGCCACGTCGCCGATGGCGTAGCCGTCGAGCGAGAGGTACGGATCGGAGAAGTAGGCGGTCCGGGCATGGTTGAGCCCGTCGGCGAAGTAGGTCCCGCTGGTGTAGGTCATCAGGGTGCAGTAGCCGGTCTGGCCGGCGGTGGGGTGCCAGTGCCAGCCGGCGGCGTCGGTGCCGATGGTCCCGCCCGTCGGCCCCGGCTGGTAGTTCTGGTCGACCGCATGATGGCAGCCCATGTTGTGGCCGATCTCATGCACTGGCGTGAGCACCCCCACCAGGGAAGGATAGTTGCTGACGGTGAAGGCGTAGGTCGGGGAGCCCGCGGTGCTGGTCAGCAGCCAGCCGATGCCGCCGCCGCCGTTTTCGTTGCAGATCAGCTGCACGAAGTCGGCCGCATAGGTGTTGCGGATGGCATGGATCTCGTCCATGTAGCCATCGCTGGTGCTGGTGATCCGGGTCAGCTCGTCGGAGAGGCTCGCGTCGCCGCTCTCGGTGTAGCTGGTCTG
>CAZBDL010000606.1:0-1932 GCA_964490525.1 uncultured Victivallales bacterium
CTATGTCGGCCGCGTCTTCACCGACTTTCTGGAGCTGCATGGCGACCGGCGCTACGCGGACGACGCGGCGATCGTCGGCGGATTCGCCAAGCTTGACGGCCGCCCGGTCATGGTCGTCGGCACCCAGAAGGGGCGCAACACCCGCGAGAACGTCATGCGCAACTTTGGCTGTCCGCATCCCGAGGGCTACCGCAAGGCCCTGCGCCTGATGGAGCTGGCGGATCGTTCACAGGTTCCGGTCTTGTGCCTGATCGACACCCCCGGGGCCTTCCCGGGGATCGCTTCCGAGGAGCGCCACATCGGCGAGGCCATCGCCGTGAACCTGCGCGAGATGTTCCGCCTCTCCGTGCCGGTCATCGCCACGGTCATCGGCGAGGGCGGCAGCGGCGGGGCCCTCGGCATCGGCGTCGGCAACCGCGTCCTCCTGCTCGAGAACGCCTACTACTCGGTGATCACCCCGGAGGGTTGCGCCGCCATCCTGTGGAAGGACCGGGCCTTCTCGGCCAAGGCGGCCGAATCGCTGAAGCTGACCGCGGCCGATTTGGTGAAGTTCGGCATCGTCGACGAGGCTATCCGGGAGCCGCTCGGCGGCGCCCACCAGGATCCCGACCAGGCGGCGGTTCTCCTCAAGGAAGCCCTGCTGCGGCATCTGGCCGAGCTTGACGCGATGTCCGGCGAGGAGCTCCGCGAGCAGCGCTACCGCAAGTTCCGTGCCCTCGGGGTCTTTGCCGAGTCATGAGTCCGGTCCCGCCATCCCCGACCGACGGCATCCACCTGCGTCCGGCCGGGCCCGGCGACGTCGCCGCCATCCATGGCCTGCTGATGCGCTATGCCGCCGACCAGCTCCTCCTGCCGCGCTCGCCGGAGGACATCCTGGCGCGGATTGCGAACTTCGCGGTCGCCGAGACGGTGCCCGGCGGCGCCTTCGTCGGCTGTGTTGCCCTGCGTGACTACGGCAACCGCCTCTTCGAGGTGCGCTCCCTGGCTGTCCATCCCGACTTCCTCGAACGCCGCATCGGCTCCGCCCTCGTCGCGTTCCAGGTCGACCGCGTGCGCCGGGCCGGCGGCGGTCGCGTCTTTGCCCTGACCTACCATCCGCGGCTGTTCACCCGCCTCGGCTTTGCCGCCGTCGACAAGTCCCTTTTCCCCGAGAAGATCTGGAGCGACTGCCAAGCCTGTCCCAAGCGCGACTGCTGCGACGAGGAGGCGGTCCTGCTCGAGGCCGAAGCGGCCGACGGGGCATCGCCGTGTCCGCCTCCGGGGGCATGATCCTTTTCTCGGCCATCAGCCCATGATCAGCGAAAGGCCCCGACCATGATCCTCGACATTCTGGCGCGGGACGACGCCCATGTCGCCCTCCATCCTGGCTTCCGGGATGCGTTCGCCTTCCTCCGTTCCCTGGACGTTGCGGCGTTGACGCCGGGTCGGATCGAGATCGCCGGGGACCTGCTCTACGCCATGGTTGTCGATGCCGAAGGCAAGGGGCAGGCTCAGGCGTGCCTCGAGACCCACCGGCGATATATCGACATCCAGTATCAGGTTGCGGGCACGGATTGCATCGGCTGGGCCCCGGCGGCCGGGCTCGCCGGGGACGGCTATGACGCCGAGAAGGATCTGGAGTTCCATCCGGCCCGGCCCGAGTCATGGGCCACCGTCGCACCGGGACGCTTCGCCGTCTTCTTCCCCGAGGATGCCCATGCCCCCCTCGGCGGCCGTGGCCGCCTGCTCAAGGTCGTCGTCAAGGTGCGGCGGCAAGCGTCATGACTGTCGCTCCGTAAAGGTGCGCCATTCAAGCGCACAGCGAGTCCGTCGGCGTGGGGAGTTGGACGTTCGCCGACCTGTTGAATGTTCAGGCGATGGGCAACCATGGCGATGCGACCAGAAGGAAGGATCGTTGGGCATGAAGGAGACCGGCACCCGTAGCCGTCCGGA
>CAZBDL010000607.1:0-1059 GCA_964490525.1 uncultured Victivallales bacterium
CGAGCCCGGCGTCGCGGCCATGCCGGGCCTCCAGCCAGGCGAGCATGGCGCGGAGCCCCGCCATGGTGTCGGTGGCGACATGCCCGACCTGGGCGTGCGACCGGTTGATCAGCACCTGCCCGACCCCCTGGCGGTGAATCGCCTCAATGTCCGGGAGGCTGCTGGCGGGGGGGCAGACCCAGACCAGGCGCGCATCGCAGCCCGCGATCCGCGCCCGCAGATGCGCCAAGTCCCGGCGCTGACAGATGGTGTAAGGCGTTCCCCCGCAATGCCGGGACATGAAGGTTGGCCACGGTCCGGCCGGGGAAAGATCGAGGATGTACGCGTCGGGAATGACCATGAAGACGTGACGTTGTCCTTCGCGGGCGTTGGCCAAGACATAGGTGCCGTCGCCACGGCTCGAGCGCAGCAGCCCCTCCGCCTGCAGCTCCGCCATGACCTTGTCGATCGTCCCGCGCGCGGCATTGAACTCGGCGGTCAGCGCCATGCGCGTCGGCAGGCGTTGTCCGGGGGCATACTCGCCCCGGCGGATCCGCCCGATGATCTCGGCCTTGATGGTTGGCGCAATCATGGTCGCCTCATGCTTCCGTTGTCGCGCACTTCACGGTGTTGGACGGTACCAGACGGTCACCGTCACCGGCTTGCCCGCCTCGACCGCAATGTCCTGGGAGAGCGTCGTCTGGAACCAGATGCGGACGGCGTTCTTGCCGCTCTTCGCCCCTTCCTTCACGACCAGCCCCGGGCCGCATTTCCAGCCCGCCGGCTTGCCCTTCGCGTCCACCGCCTCGAAGTCCAGGTTCTCCCCGGAGGCGCCGTCGAGCCGGATCCCGTCGACCATCGCCCAGTGCTCGACATGATTGCCGAACTCGTCCTTGTCCCAGCGACCGCGGAAGGTCAGCGTGACCTTGCCCGTCGCCCCGGGAATGAAGGTCATCGCCCCCACCTGCCAGTCCGCCGTCTCCCCGGGAAAGTTGCAGGTCAAGTAATCCTCCTGATAGTCCTTGCGCCAGGTCGCCTCCTGGAAGTAGGCCCCGGCTGTCCGCCCTTGCGGGCCATGTT
>CAZBDL010000607.1:1147-1900 GCA_964490525.1 uncultured Victivallales bacterium
CACCCGCCCCACCACGTCCACCCGCACCGGATAGTTGTGCGGCGGCATCGCCTTCTCCTCCTGCCCCGGTGAAGCCGTCGCCATGAGCATCAGGCTTGTCATGGCCATGCCAAGAAGATGGGGATTCATGTTGCCTCCTGGATTGAGGTTAGACTAAAAGAGATGATCAAATGATTGTATTATATGAACAAAAATAAACATTGTCAAGCCGTATATGCATAATAATCTATTTTTTCTCCATGCACTTCGTGGAGGGGGACTGGATACATGACGCCGAGTCTATTCTTACCAGTAAGAATAATGTGTTGTTTTCTTACCAGTAAGAAAATAATATAATGTTTTGTGGCTTAGAGTGTTGCTGAAAGCTGGCGCAGGTGGTGGTGGCGGGTTGGGGGTTGGTGATGGGGTGCGAAGTTTGCTGGACGCGGCACGGGTCGGCCCTCCAAGCGCCATGGCGGATTGCGGCGGGGGAACCGTGTCTCCATCCTCTGGTGCCGGGGGACGGATGGCACGCGGTGCGCCTCCCGGCACCAGAGCCGTATCCGCGGCTCCTGCGCTCGCAACGGCGCTCCCGCGAGGTTTTGCAAGATGTTCCCTTGACCGTCGGCACGAACGGCGCAGGTTCAGAAGATCCGGGCCATCATGCTGAGGTGCGGATTTCGCGCAGGAGGGCGGCGGTCTCGTTCCAGCCGAGGCAGGGGTCGGTGATCGAGACGCCGGGGCGGGGGGGCTGGCCGGGGGCGAGGGATTGGG
>CAZBDL010000608.1:0-1895 GCA_964490525.1 uncultured Victivallales bacterium
GACTCGCGGAAGGAGAACCGCTGCCTCACCCGCGACAGCAGGTCCAGGTCGAGCATGTCCTCCAGCTTGCCCGGCTCCTCCTGCCAGCGTTCCCGGGCGGCGATCAGCGAGGACGCCTCCTCCGCCGTGAACCCGCCGTCCTTGATCAACTGGTCCTGGCTGGCCGAGAAAAAGTTCGGCTTGCCGCGCACCGCTGGCATGCGTGTGGTCGGCGGCAGCGGCAGGAAGGCGTCGAGCACCCCCTCCTCGTTGGGCCGGAAGAATTCTCGCACGCCCGGGATCCACAGCATCTCCTCCCGGTACTGGAAGGGCCCGTTGCGCGGCAGCGGCCGTCGTCCGAGGGCGGCATAGTCCTCGGACTCGAAGCCCCCGACGACCTGCGTCATGTCGTCCGCATCGACATAGTCGCGCACGGCGGAGACGAATTCCTGGTACTGCTCATAGCGCTCGGGCTGGTCGGTGAACTCGGCGTCCTCGGCGTCCTTCTTCAGCGATTGCTCCAGGCTGGTCGCGGAGATGTCCAGGCCGCTGATCATGTCGTGGATCGCGACCTCTGCCCGCCCGCCCGGCAGCTCGAAGGCATGGACCGTGCCGTCGGCGACGAACCGTTCCTGGGTCTCGTCTCCCCGGCTCGCCTCGGTGCCCAGCTCGCGCGTCGGCCAGGTCGCGCAGTCGTATCGCAACAGCCAGCAGGCCCGGGCCACCGCCCCTTCCGCCAGGTAGGCGGCCTCCGCCCGGTCCCGGTCCAGCGCCGTCAGCCGGTCGTCCAGTTGCGAGACCGCCACCGTCGAGGCCACGATCAGCCCGATCACCACCATCAGCGCCAGCACCACCACCAGCGCCGCCCCGCGCTCGGCGCCACCCGCCAGTGCCCTTGCCGGCATATGGATTTGGGTGCTCATCGGTGTGGCGTCGCTCCCAGCGTCTCACGGATGCCCGCCCCCGCCGCCCGGCGCAGCCAGGCCTCCTGTTCGCCGTCCTGCCAGCGCAGGGTCATCTGCACGGCCAGGGGAATGCGGTCCGAGTCCATGTCCCAGTCCTCGAACCAGCCCAGCCCCGCCTCGCGTTCGTAGTCCGCGTAGCGGAACTCCAGCGCCTCGATCTTCTCGCCGATGTATTCGCGCCGCACCGGCACCCCCGCCCAGTCGTCCCAGTGCAGCAGCGGCAACGGACTGTATTCCGCCAGCAGGCGGCCCCCGTCCAGCGACAGCCGCACAAAGCGCAGGCCCCCCGTCCCCTCGTCCGTCCGCATCCGGCACGCAAACACCACCCGGTCGCGCTCCCCCAGGAAAACCTGGCGGTTCTTTCCCTCCTCGTCGCGCCACGCAAACGGCACGATGTGTCGGAAATGGGCGTCCACGAAACGGTCGATCAGGTGGCGGTGCTGGATCTTCGCGCTGCGCGCAAAGCACCGCTCCCAGGTCGTCTGCACGACATGCAGGCTGCTCCCCGCCACCAGGAAGACCAGCCCGAGGATCGCCGTCGCCGTGACCAGCTCCAGCAAGGTGAATCCGCGCGTGCGCCGTCGCCTCACAGGTCAAACTCCTTGACGATCTTCTCCACCGCCATCTCGTCCACCGCCTTGCCCGTGTCGTCGTACAGCGTGATCCGCAGGCGCATCAGCCGCCACGTCCCGTACTGCCCTTCCACGCCCTCCGGCAGGTCCTCGACCTCGTCCGCCACGCAATCTGCCCGCCAGCCCGGATACGGAAAGAACTCCTCGCCGATGACCGCCTTCGGACCCGCCAGCAGGTAGTACTCCGTCGCCTGCACCAAGCGGTGGCGACGATCCCGGCGCGCCGCCGCCAGCCCGATCCGGTTCGCCGCCGCCGTCGACAGCCCCAGCGCCGCCGCCAGTCCGAACGCCAGGATCCCGATCGCGCACACCACCTCCA
>CAZBDL010000609.1:0-1885 GCA_964490525.1 uncultured Victivallales bacterium
GGCGACCGAGGCCGGGCGGCGGCGGCGCACGGCGGCCACGACCCGCTCGATCTCGCCGACGACATGGCAGGCGCGGCGCCAGTCCTGATGGTCAAGCCGGTCGCGCGCCTCCTCAAGCATGGCGCTGGAGACGTCGCGCAGGGCGGCGATGCCAGGATGGATCTCGCGCAGCACCGCCACCGCCCGCTCGCAGCTCTGGCGGCGGACATTGTAGTCGGAGTCGACCAGGTCGTGCTTCACCCGGGAATTGGCGACGACAAAGACGTGGCCCGGCGGCAACGCCACGGTGCGCAGCACCTCGACCGTGCGGAAGTCGCAAAGGATCAAGCTGTCCGCCTGCCCGAACAACGAGCTGAACTGGTCGAGCAGCCCGCTTTGCACGCCGATGTACTTGTTCTCGCTCGCCTGCCCGATCCGCGCCCATTCGGCGCGGGAAAGGCCGAGGCCGAAAAGGCGGTCGAGGGCCAGGCCAACCGACATCTCGAGGGCGGCCGACGAACTCATCCCGGCGGACAGCGGCACCGTGCTGTGCACGGCCCCGGCAAAGCCACCGAGGTCATGGCCGCGCTCGCGAAGTTCGCGCACCACGCCTTTGACGTAGTTGCACCAGTCGCCGCGCCGCGGCGCATCCAGATCGTCGAGGCTGAATTCACTGACGGCGCCGTCGCGGTTGTCGCGCAGGCGGCATGTCCGCCCCGGCAACGGCCCGAGGGCAAACCACGTCGACTGGGTCACGGCCGCGCTCAGCACCAGACCGGCATTGTAGTCGGTATGGTTGCCAAGGATCTCCAGGCGTCCGGGGGCCCGCGCCACCACGGCGGGGGCGGCCCCGAAGGTCTCCGTGAACCAACGGACAACCGTCTCCTGGCCCGTCATCATGACGCCTACTTCTTCTTGCGCAAGGTGACGGCGGGAGCCTTGTTGACCGCCTTCTGACGCTCGACGTAGGCCCCGCGGCGACGGCGCTTCTCTACCTTGTTGTACTGCCTGCCCATGGTGACTCGCTCCTTTTGGGGTGTTGGGATGACGGACTTGTCCCGCCGTGGCGGGATGACGGATGGCGAGGGAAGCACTAAATCCTAAGCCCTAAATCCGGACTGCGATGGACCGATCACCGATCACCGATCACCGATTACCGATTACCGATTACCGATTACCGATTACTGACCACTGATCCTAAATGACGTTTTAGACGACAATATTGACCAGCCGTCCGGGGACGGCGACAACTTTTCTGACGGGCCTGCCGGCGAGGGCGGCGGCAACTTCGGGATGGGCCATGGCGAGCTGCGCCATGGCATCCTGGCCGCTGTCGGCGGGGATGCGGATGCGGGCCTTGGGCTTGCCGAGGACCTGGACGAGGATTTCGACCTCGGCCACGGCCAGGCAGGCGGGATCGACGTCGGGCCAGGGGGCGCGGGCGATGCCGTCAGCGTGGCCGAGGATCTCCCACAGCTCCTCGGCCAGGTGCGGGGCAAAGGGGGAAAGGATGCGCACGAAGGCCTCGGCGGCTTCGCGCGGCAACCGCTCAAGCTTGGCCAGCTCGTTGGCGCAGATCATCATCTGGCTGACCGCCGTGTTCAGGTCGAGGGTCTCGATGTCCTCGCCGACCTTCTTGATGGTCTGGTGGAGCAGGCGGCGGGCGTCGGCGGCGGGCGCGTCGTCGACAATCTCGCCCTCGGCGACCATGCGCCAGACCTTGCGCAGGAAGCGGTCGATGCCGACGATGCCCTTGGTGTCCCAGGCGGCCGCCTGGTCGAACGGCCCGATGAACATCTCGTAGAGGCGGAAGACATCGGCGCCGTGGTTGCGCACGACGTCGTCGGGATTGATGACGTTGCCGCGGCTCTTGGACATCTTCTCGCCGCCCTCGCCGAGGACCATG
>CAZBDL010000610.1:0-1878 GCA_964490525.1 uncultured Victivallales bacterium
GAGCCGCAGATCGAGCTGGAGATCAAGCGCACGCAGCTCGCCACCCAGCGCAACACCGTCCGCGAGAACGAGCTGCAGCTTGCGCAACTGACCGCCGGGCCGCGTCCGGAGGACATCGAGGTGGCCCAGCAGGCGGTCAACGCCCGCCAGGCCGACCTGGCCCTGGCGCGGATGTCCGAGCTCACCCTCAAGGGCCGCGAGCTGGAGGTGGCGCGCCTCCAGGCCCGGCTCGCTCAGGCCAAGGCCGAGCTGGGCAAGGCCGAGGCGGACCTGCAGGTGCGCCGCGCGGCCCTCGACAAGCTCGCCATCAAGAGCCCCGCCGACGGCATCGTCTCGCGCGTCTATTTCCATCCCGGCGAGGTCGTCCGCAAAGGCGAGTTCTTGATCGAGCTGATCGAGGACTCGGGAGGGCGCTGGGTCGAGGGCTATGTCCTCGAGGAGGACGCCGAGCGGATTCAGCCAGGGCAGCCTGCCAAGGTGCGCATCGGCACCGATTCCGGACAGATTTTCCCGGGCGAACTCGCCGACGTCGGCTTCGCCAGCGCCCCGGGAACCGGCGGCCGCGACCGCTCCTTCTCCGAGCTGGGCAGCTTCGGACGCCCCGCCCCCGTGTGGGTGCGCATCCGCCTTCCCGACCAGGATCCTCCGCCCCGCCTCGGCACCTCCGCCAAGGCCCGCATCAAGGTCCGCTGAGTCCGCGCCGGGACGCAAGGGTGCGAAGACCAGCAGGCGGCATGGTCGATTCGCCATGAAGCCGAGTCGGACGATCCGCCCATTCCCCTCCCCGTCCGCTTGTCCGTTTGGTCCGTTGGGTCTGTTGGGTCCGTCCGGCCTGTTTCATCCGTGCCTCCGGCGTCGGCGTCCGCCCGGCCGGGGATGCAATGCCCAAAGACGCATGTAGGGTATGAGGCATCCATGGCCTCCGGATTGGCCACGAGCGGGGTTTGGCGATGTGCGGGATAGCGGGCATTCTCCATGACGAGGCGCGGCCCTCCGGGGCGGTGCTGGCGCGGATGACCGAAGCGCTGGCACATCGGGGTCCGGATGACGTCGGCCATGTCGCCCTGCGCCCGGGCGTGGCGCATCCCGGCCCTGCGGGACAGGCCGTGCCCACCACTGCGGCGGAGGTCTTCCTGGGGCACCGGCGGCTGAGCATCGTCGACCTTGGCGGCAGCCGCCAGCCCCTGCGCAACGAAGACGGGACGGTGTGGACGGTCTTCAACGGCGAGATCTACAACCACCGGGAGCTGGCGGCGGAGCTGCGTTCACGCGGCCATGTCCTCCGGGACGCTGGCGACACGGAGGTGCTGGTGCATCTCTGGGAGGAGCATGGCGAGGCGATGGCCGAGCGGCTCGTCGGGATGTTCGCCTTCGCCATCTACGACACCGTCCGGGCGACCCTGTTCCTGGCGCGCGACCGCTTCGGGCAGAAGCCGTTGCATTACCGCGACCAGGCCGACGGCTTCGCCTTCGCCTCGGAGCTGCGCGCCTTCCATGCCCTGCCGGGGTTCCCCGCCGGGACCGATCCGGTGGCCCTGGCGCAATATTTCCGCTACGGCTTCATTGCCCATCCGCGCACCGCCTTCCGCGAAGTTCGCACGCTGCCGCCGGGGCAGGTGCTGGTGCGGCGCGCGGGGGCGACGTCAATCCGCCCCTACTGGCGGCCCCGGGTGACGGGCGAGACCGACCGGCTCGACCTCGATGAACTGCAGGAGCACCTTGACCGGGCCGTGCGTCCGCGGCTGATGAGCGACGTGCCGCTCGGCGCCTTCCTCTCAGGCGGCATCGACTCGGGCCTGGTCGCCGCCAGCATGTCGCGGGCGCTCCCCGCCCCGGTCCAGACCTTCACCATCGCCAGCGGCCACCCTTGGTTCGACG
>CAZBDL010000611.1:0-1873 GCA_964490525.1 uncultured Victivallales bacterium
GGCGGCTCGACGTTGATCACCGCCAGTGACAATGGGCGTCGCTACGCCTTCGAGTCCACCGCCTCCGACCTGGTCGTCGGCGACCTCAACGGCATCTGCGACGTCTTCATCCGGAGCAGTGATGCCGGAAACGACATGGCCCGGGCCAGCCTCAAGTCCGCCGCCGCCGAGGATGGCGACGGGGCAACCACCGTGCCCTCGATTTCGAATGACGGAAGCCGGGTCGCCTTCCAGTCCGCCGCCACCAACCTGGTTCCCGGGGATAGCAATGCCGCCACCGACATCTTCGTCCTTGACCGCCAGTATGGAACCTTGGAGCGGTTCAGCGTCAATCGGGATGGGGTGGAGGCCAATGGCGCCTCGACCAACCCCCGGATCAGCGCCAACGGCTCTTATCTGGTCTTCGAATCGGATGCCACCAATCTCGTGACCGACGACACCAACGGCTGCCAGGACATCTTCTACAAGCAGTTGGTCAACGATGCCCTCTACCGGGTCCTTGGCGATGGCGATGTCGAGCCCAACGCCGACTGCTTCGCTCCGGTGGCCGGCAACAACCGCCAGGTCGCCTTCTACTCGGCCGCGACCAATCTGGTCGCCGGCGACACCAATGGCGTCGCCGACGTCTTCTACGCCAGCGTCATCACCGGGGACATCGAGCGGGTCAGCGTCAGCTCCGCCGAGGCCGAGGCCAACGGGGCTTCGGCCTTTCCTGCCATGACCCCCGACGGCACCGTGGTCGCCTTCATCTCGACGGCCACCAACCTGATCGCCGGCGACACCAATGGCGCCAACGACGTCTTTGTCCGCGATCGCACCGCCGGCACCACCGAACGGGTCAGCATCAACGCGTTGGGCACCGAGGGCAATGGCCATTGCTGGACGCCGGACATTTCCGACGACGGCCGCTATGTGGCCTTCGCCTCGGCGGCCAGCAACCTTGTGACCGGCGATTCCAACGTCTTCGTTGACATCTTCGTCTACGATCGCGATGAGGACTCCATCGTCCGGGCCAGCGTCAACAGCGCGGGAACGCAAGGCAATGCTGCGAGCACGACCCCCCGCATCTCCGCCGATGGCCGGCAGGTGACCTTCCTCTCCGCCGCCACCAACCTGGTGGCCGGGGACACCAACGGGCGGGTCGATGTCTTTGTCCACGATCTGGACAGCGGCATCACCAGCCTGTTGAGCATGGACGAGGGAGGCAACGTGGCGACCGCAGACAGCACGGCTCCGGACATCTCGGAATTTGGCCGCCATGTCGTCTTCACCACGGCCGAGGGGCTGGTCGACCAGGATGAAAACGGCCTGCACGACGCCTATCTCGCCTGGAACGGAATTCCGGCACTGGCACCCGGCAAGGCCTTCCACATGAAGGAGACCCAGGTCGAAGGCTTCACCGACGCGGTCTTCACCCGCAAGCCCAAGGTCGCTCTCGCCTATACGGATCCAGTCAAGTTCACGGACAAGCGCAAGGGGGCCAAGGTCCTGACCAACTTCGGCGGCGGGGCCGTGCCGGTCGGCGGCGGCGTCGACTGCGCCTGGACCGGCAAGGTCAAGTTGTATGACGCCAAAGGCTGGAAGAACGCCTTCTGCCGCGACATGCTGGACAACGGCGACCTCGCCACGGAAGGCGAGCTGCGGGTCGGGGCCACCCTGGACGACGGCACGAAGATCGCCGATGCTCCGTCCGGGGCGAAGATCCTGTCGTCGCCGGAGATCGCCTGGGTGATGAACGTGAACACCGGCGACCGCGTGACCGTCGCCGCTCCCGGACAGCAGTGGTGGGTGGTCGGAGCGTTCTTTGGCGGCAAGGCGCCCAAGGCCTGGCTCGAATACGTCGACGCCAAGGGCAAGCTCAAGCAGGCCAAGT
>CAZBDL010000612.1:0-1868 GCA_964490525.1 uncultured Victivallales bacterium
GATGATCGCCCGCACCTCCACCGCCGACGCCCCCTGGACCGTGATCCCCGCCAACGACAAGCGCCACGCCCGCATCACGGCCCTTGACGCCGTCATCGCCGCCATCCGCCACGGGATTGGGAAATAGCTATTGCTGCGGATGCGCCGCGAGATCGGCTGCAAGATTCCCCGGCGCATCCTGATCAGCGGCAACCTGAGCGCGGAACAGGCGGAGACCGCCCATGCCTTGGGATGTGCCGTCCTGACCAAGCCGTTCTCCATGGAGCAGCTCGACCAGTTGCTGCACGGGGAGCAGGACGCCTAGCGGGATGCCGCCCCCCACCCGGACAGGAAAAAGGCCCGGCGGCGGGAGCCGTCGGGCCGGATGGATTCGGGCTGGATACCCGCCCCGTGAAGGTCAGCCGCGGGTGCGGCGCCGGGAGCGGCGCTTCTGCTCGCTGGGCTTCTCGTAGTAGCGGCGGTTGCGGATCTCGCGGAGGGTGCCCTCCTTGTCCATCTTCTTCTTCAGCTTCCGCAGGGCCTTGTCGACGATCTCGCCCTTCTTGATGCGTACCTCGGACATTGGGTTGTTCACCCCCTTCCGGTGGCTGGGGATTATGGATTCTCGACGATCTAGTCGCGGACGAAGCCGGCCTCGTCGGCGAGCTTCTCGCGGAGCTTGGCAAGGGCCTGGTTCTGGATCTGGCGGACGCGCTCGCGAGTGCGTCCGATCTCCTGGCTGACCTCCTCGAGGGTGCGGGGGCGGCTGCCGTCCATGCCGAAGCGCATCTTGAGGATCATCTTCTCGCGCTCGTCGAGCAGGCTGAGGAGGCCGCGCAGGCGGTCGAGGGACTCGATGTCGCCGAGGATGCGGTCGGGGGTGAGGGCATTGCGGTCGGGGATGATGTCCTGGAACTCGCCGTCCTCGCCCTGCTGGATGGGGTCATGGAGGGAGAAGGTGCGCAGGTCGGCGAGGCGTAGGCCGGTGACGGTGCGCTCGCTGAACTCGAGAAATTCGGCGATCTCGGCATCGGTGGGCTCGCGCTCAAGCTGCTCGGTGAGCTTCATGCGGGCGGACTTGATCTTGTTGATCTTGCCGGCGGACTGGACGGGGATGCGGATGGTGCGGCTCTGGTTGGCGAGGGCGCGGCGCATCGACTGCTTGATCCACCAGGCGGCGTAGGAGCTGAACTTGGCGCCCTTGGCGGGGTCGAACTTTTCGACGGCGCGCATCAGGCCGATATTGCCCTCGGAGATGAGGTCGAGCAGGGGCAGGCCGAGGCCTTTGAAGTCGTGGGCGATCTTAACGACCAGGCGGAGGTTGGCCTGGATGAGGATCTTGCGCGCCTTCTCGCGGTCCGCCAGGTCGTTGCCATGGATGCGCGCGGCCAGCTCGACCTCCTCCTCCTTGGTGACCAGGGAGATCTGGCCGATGTCCTGCATGTACACCTTCATGGTGTCGTTCTTCGAGGAGGAGACGTCCATCGACATCTTGCGCTGGGCCGCCGCCAGCTTCTCGGCGTCCTCGCCCAGTTCCTCGAGATCGATCTCAATGTCCTCGTCCTCGTTCTCGGCGTCCTTGTCCCGGGCCTTCTTGGCGGCCACCGGGGTCGGCTTGACCGGAGGCTTGAGGGAAGGTCGGGGACGCGGGGCGACAGGTGGCGGGGTCTTGCGCTGGGACGGCTTGGGCTGCGGCGTGACCGGGGTGATCTTCCGGGCTGGCGGCGTCGCCTTGCCCTCGGCCGCGGCGGCAGGGACCGCTGGCTTGGCCACCGGTGCCTGCTTCTTTGTCGGTTCCGGCTTCTTGGCGACCGGCTTCTTCGCCGCCGGCTTGGCGGGGGCCTTGGCGACCGGCTTCTTGGCCCACGACTTGGCCGCCACCTGGGGTG
>CAZBDL010000613.1:0-1849 GCA_964490525.1 uncultured Victivallales bacterium
CCCCCGGTATGCCTGATGCCAGGCGACGCTGGCCGCATGGCCGTCCAGGAACCATGCAGATGGGCCGGAAGGCGGTGGCCATGCTCCGGGAAAAGCTGTCCGCCCCGGGCGCAAGCCTGCCTGCTCGCCGGCTCCCCTTCCGCCTCCGCCCGGGCGACACACTGGGAACCGCCTCCCGGGCCCCTGCCGCATAGGGGCATCGGACTTGACCGGCGACATGCCGTGGCGTTGCCCCTGGCGCCTTGGCGATGGCGGCATGCAGATCATCTGCTTGACCTCTCCTGCCCGCCGGGTATCTTCCCTGCTTAGTAGGCCTAGAGCGCGCCTTCCTACCTAGCCTCGCCCGTCGAACCAAGAAGGGGTGCGAGATCGACATGGACAGCAAGACGAGTTCCGCATCACGGCGCAAAAGGCTTGTCCATGTGATTGCCCACACCCACTGGGACCGCTCCTGGTATTGGCCGATGGAGCGCTTCCGGGTGAAGCTCGCGCAATGCGTGCAGGCCGTGATCCGCGAGCTGAAGACGCATCCTGACTACGTCTTCAACTTCGATGGGCAGGCGCTCATGCTCGAGGACTACCTGCAGGTCTTTCCCGAGGATGCCGGATTCCTCCGGCGCTGCGCACGAAAGAACCGCATACGCATCGGTCCCCTATATTCCCAAGCCGACCTCTACTGCACCTCCGGCGAATCACTGATCCGCAATCTGCTGGCGGGAAAGAGGTTCTGCGATCAGTTCGGCGGCGGGGCATCGCCAGTCCTCCACATGCCGGACACCTTCGGCATCACGCCCTGCGTGCCGATGATCGCCGTCGGCTTCGGCCTGGAGGCCTTCTCGTTCATGCGCGGGGTCGCCGGGCAGGTGCCCGGGCTGGTCACCATGGAGGACATCCAAGGCGTCAAGCCGCAGGTTCCCGCCGACACCCGTTACTTCCGTTGGTCGTCTCCGGACGGCAGCGAGATTCCCGTCATCCGCCTGCGGCACGGCTATGCCAGCGCCGCGGCCAGCCGCTTCTTCGACCGGGAACGCGGCGAGATCGATTTCGGCAGATACGTGGAGCGGCTGAAGGCCGCCGCGGCCGAGTGGGACAGTCCCATGCACGAGGTCGTGCTGGTCATGGCGGGAGTTGACCACATGATTCCCTGGGCGCGCCAGGCCGAGGCCCAGGCCGAGGCCACCGCACTCTCCACCTACGACTTCCAATTCTCCAGCCTGGACACCGTGGCCGACGCCCTCGCCAAGGCGGACCGCTCCACCTGGCCCACCTGCCAAGACGAGTTCCATGGCTCCGGCGCAGGAAGCGTGCTGGGCGGCACGGTCTCGGCCCGCATCTACCTCAAGCAGAGGAACGCCGAGATCGAGCAGCTGCTGCTCAACCAGGTCGAGCCAGCGGCGGCACTCGCAACCATCCTCGGTGCCGACAATCCCACCTTCGCCATGATCCGGCACGCCTGGAAAATCCTGCTCTCGACGCAGTGCCACGACGACATCTGCGGGTGCTCCGTGGATGCCGTCCACCGCAAGAACGAGAGCGACATGCAGCAGGCCTGGGAGAGCGCCGACGCGCTGCGGCGCGCCGCCTTCTTCCAGGTCATGCGCCGTTTCGGGGGGAACCTTAGGGGCGACACGCGCCCATCCTTCGCCCTCGTGAACTTCCAGGGGACGCCCCGCAGAGGTCCGGCGAAGATAAAATTCGACTTCGAGGGACAGTGCGAGTGGGGGGACATCAAGCCCCCCGCAGGCAGCTACCGCATCGTTGACGATGACGGGAAGGCCATACCCTGCTGCGAGATCAGCAGGGGGCAGAGCGTCGAGCACCCGCGCCAGTTTCTCACCTTCGAGATCTT
>CAZBDL010000614.1:0-1848 GCA_964490525.1 uncultured Victivallales bacterium
GCCGTCCGGTCAAGCCGGAATCCCGCAATGCGGTGAAGCTCGAGACCTTCATCTTCGACGCGCTGCCGATGGCGCGCAAGGCGGTCATCCTTGAGGCCCGGCGCGAGGACGAGTTCGGGCCGTTCAAGAACCCGGTGGGCGTCGACTCCGTGGAGAGCTGCCGGGCGATGCTGGTCGACCGTGACGCGCGCCGCCTCGAGGCGGCCGGCATCCAGGTGCCACGCCGTGCCGACGGCGCGGCGGACGGCCTGATCGAACTGTCCCCACGGCGCTTCCTCGACCAGGATGATGTCCTTGCCGCCGCCGCCAGCTTGCCCAGCATCCATCCCGGAGAGGAGACCTACATCCCATGAGGAACCGCATCCTGCATCTGGCCCTGGCCGACATCATCGTCGACCCTGCCGCCGCCGCCGCCCGCATCACGGTGGCCTGTCGCCACCAGCCCCCGCGGCGCGTTTCTGGCCTGTGCCGCGCCGGCGAAACGATGGTCGTGGCGCTCGAGGAGACGAATGTCGCCGTCGCCCATGACCATGTCCTGGCGCCGCTGGGCGAGGCGACCATGACCCTCGAAGAGGCGACCGCCGCGATCAACGGCCGCTTCCATGCGGGGTTCACCTTCCTCGGCGCCTGCGACGACGGGCGCACCTGCTGGGGCCTCTTCACCCGGGAGGCATGACGGTTCACCGTCGTTTCCTTTTCAGGAAAGAGGATGGTGGTTCGAGGCCGGTGACGAGGCGCGGGCACTTCCCCGCCGCTTGATCTTTTGGGTCCGTTTAGTCCGTGCCATGAAGAAAGGCTAAAACCACATGGTGTCAGATAAAGACCAGAGCAAGAGGAGTTGAAGCATGAGCCTGTATCTGGGCATGGACAGCAGCACGCAGGGACTGAAGCTGATCCTGATGGATGTGGCCGCGGGCAAGGTGACCACCTCGGCGACGGTGAACTTCGGTGCGGACCTGCCGGAGTTCGGGTGCCCGAACGGGGCCTTGCCGAATCCCGACCCCCTGGTCAAGCATGCCGACCCGCGGATGTGGGCGGCGGCCCTCGACCTGGCCTTGGGACGGTTGCGCGACACGGGGGCCCCGCTCGGGCAGGTGGCCGGGATCAGCGGCTCGGGCCAGCAGCACGGCTCGGTCTATCTGCGGGCGGGATTCGCCGAGGCGCTGGCCGCCCTGCGTCCCGATGTGGCCTTGGCCAAGCAGGTCGCGCCGCTGCTGTCGCGGCCGACCGCACCGATCTGGATGGACGGCTCGACGTCGGCTGAATGCGCCGAACTGACCGCCGCCATCGGGCGCGAGGAACTGCAGCGGCGCACGGGGTCGCCGGCGATCGAGCGCTTCACCGGGCCGCAGATCCGGCGCTTCGCCAAGTCCGAGCCGGAAGCCTATGGCGCCACCGCCCGCATCCATCTGGTCAGCTCCTTCATGGCCTCGCTGCTGATCGGGGGCGATGCCGCGATCGACCAGGGCGACGGCGCCGGCATGAACCTGCTCGACCTGGCGTCCGGGGCCTGGGATCCGGAGATCGCCGCCGCCACGGCCCCCGGCCTGCTGGCGCGCCTGCCGGCCATCGTCCCCGGCGGCACGGTCGTCGGCAGGCTGCATGCGTATTTCGCGCAATACGGCCTGCGGGCCGGGATTCCCGTCGTCGCCTGGTCGGGCGACAACCCGTGCAGCCTGATCGGTACGGGTGCCTGGCGGGCGGGCACCGGGGTGGTCAGCCTCGGCACCAGCGACACCTTCTTCGCCGCGCTGGAGGCCCCGCGCACCGACCCCGACGGCTGCGGCCATGTCTTCGGCAGTCCCGCCGGCGGCTTCATGAGCCTGATCTGCTTCACCAACGGCTCGC
>CAZBDL010000615.1:0-1846 GCA_964490525.1 uncultured Victivallales bacterium
GAATGGTACCAGCGGGAGGTGGAGGAGGACACGCTACAGGGTGAGACGGTGAAGCTGCGCCTTCCCCTCGATGCCGCCTGGACGGGCAAGGACACGGGCATGCCCTGGGGGCCATGGTGTCTGCGACGGGTGCGCGAGGCGGGGCTGCGGGTCTTTCCCGAGCCCGGCTTCCCGTTGCGTCGGCTGCGTCTGGTCGGGGTTGGCGCGACGCCCCCCGGGGAACCGCCGCCGGCGTTGGCCGCCACGGTCCTGGCGGCCCCGGCGGCGATCGGCCAATGGCAGATGGTGGAAATCGACTTCCGGCTTTCGCGCGAATATCGCAATCCGTTCGACCCGGAGGAGATCTGTCTCGACCTCGAGATTGAACGTCCGGACGGCATGGTGCAGACGGTGCCCGCCTACTGTCATCAGGAGTACCGGCGCGAGCTGCATGCCGGCAAGGAGGTGCTGACGGCCGTCGGCTCGCCGGTCTGGCGGGCCCGCTTCACGCCGGAGGGGCCTGGGCCCCACCGTTGGCGGCTGACGGGGACCGACCGGCAGGGCGCCATGGCCGGGGAACCGCCCGCCGGGACCGTCGAGGTCGCGCCCCGGCAGGCGCGGGGGTTCGTGCGGGTCGACCCGCAGGATGGGCGCTTCTTTTCGTTTGCCAATGGCGACTTTCACTATCCGGTCTGCCTGAACATCCGGTCGCCGTCGGATGACGTCCGGCTTCAGGGGTGCGACGACACGCATCCCGGGGCGGCGGAGGGAACCTTCGCCTACGACGGCTTCTTCGCGCAGATGGCTGCCAACGGCATCGACCTGGGGCGGATCTGGATGTCGCCGTGGTTTGGGGCCCTGGAGTGGGCGCGGGAGGTCGAGGGCTACCACGGCATGGGCCAGTACAGCCTGCAGAACGCCTGGCGGGTGGACCGGCTGCTGGCCGAGGCCGAAAAACGCAACCTGCTGATCGAGATTGCGTTGCATCACCATGGTCCGTTCATGGTGCCGCGGGATGGCGACACCCAGTGGCTGGACAATCCCCACAACCGTGCGAACGGGGGGGAGCTGGACCGTCCGGCGGAGGTGCTGACCCATCCCTGGGCCTGGCGCGCCGCCCGCCACCGCCTACGTTACCTGGTCGGCCGCTACGGTGCGTATCCCTCGCTCTTCGCCTGGGTGCTGTGGATCGAGGTTGATGCGGTCGAGCGCGATGCGGCGATCCAGGCCGCTTGGCATCGCGAGTTCGCCCCGTTCCTGCGCCGCCTCGACCAGGGGCGGCATCCGGTGTCAACCGAATTCCGTTCCCAGACCGGCACGCCTGAGGTCTGGCGCATCCCCGAAATCGACTACGTGCAAGTGGCCTCCTACACCACGTCGACCGGCTTGCTCAACGTCCTGCTTCGCCGCGCCGAGGCGATGAGCCCCTACGGGAAGCCTGCGGTCATTGAGGAGTATGGCGGCTCATGGCGGGGCGGGGACAAGGCGGCGGTGGCGCAGGAGCTCCATGACGGGCTCTGGGCGGGATGGATGCTGCCACTCTCGTCCAGCCCCATGGCTTGGTGGTGGAACTTCATCTTTGCCCAGGGGCTGACCCGTTTTCACGCGACGTTTGCCGGGTACATTCGGGGTGAGGATCTGCGTGGCCACGACGACCGCCTGGAGCGCTTGTGGCTGTCCGGTGCCTCTGAGCCCTTGGCGGCCATGGCCCGCATCGGGCGGGAGCGCGCCTATGCCTGGATCCATCACGACGGGGTCAGCAATGCGAGCGGCGGCGGGGGGCAGGGACGGATCGATGCCGCCTTCCGGCGCTTCGCCAATCCGGCGCATGACCCGCTCACGGCCACGGTGCCGGAGATCTTCCCGC
>CAZBDL010000616.1:0-1844 GCA_964490525.1 uncultured Victivallales bacterium
GTGCGTAGCAGAGGTTGGAGATTCCTGTTCGACCGCTCCGGGCTCGCTCGCACGACGGCGGCCCGATGCATGTGCTGGAGCGGGCGTTGCGGGCGCGCTGGGCGGGCTTGCTGTTCGCCCTGTTTGCGGCCTTTGCCGCCTTCGGCATCGGCAACATGGCCCAGTCCAATGCCATCGTCGACATGCTTGTGGCCAAGCGCCACCTCATTCCGGTGGCCGCCGACGAGTCCACGATCCGCTGGGTGACCGGCCTGGTGCTGGCGGCCATGACGGCCTGCGTGATCCTGGGAGGAATCCGTTCGATCGCGCGATTCTGCTCCATCCTCGTCCCGTTCATGGCCGTCTTCTATGTGATCGGGTGCGTGGTCATCCTGGCCTCCGGCTGGGAGCGGATTGTGCCTGCCCTGTCCCTGATTTTCAATTCGGCCTTCACCGGGTCGGCCGCGGTCGGCGGCTTTGCCGGGGCGGGCATTGCCCAAGTCATGCGCTACGGCGTCGCCCGCGGCCTGTTCTCAAACGAGTCTGGCCTGGGTAGTGCGCCGATCGTCGCCGCCGCCGCGCGCACCAGCGATCCCGTCCGCCAGGCCTTGGTCTCCAGCACGGGCACGTTCTGGGACACCGTGGTGGTCTGCGCCTTGACCGGCTTGGTCATTGTCATTTCGGGCGAGTGGCAGGGCGCGGACCTGAACAAGGCCAGCCTGTGTGCCGCGGCGTTCCACCATCTTGGCTTTTTCGGCGACCTTGTCCTGGTCGGCGGGCTGCTGACCTTTGTGTTCTCGACCATCCTCGGCTGGGCCTACTATGGCGAAAAGGCGGTCGAATACCTGCTTGGCCTGGGCTCCGTCTTCTATTACCGCTGCGCCTGGGTCGTCGCCGTGTTCATCGGGTGCATCTGGAAGAGCGATCCCGTCTGGAACTTCTCCGACCTGATGAACGGGCTCATGGCCATCCCCAACCTGGTCTCCCTGCTCCTGCTCAGCGGCGTGGTGGCGGCGGAGACGCGACGCTATTTCGCCGTGCCCGGTGGTGGGAAGGCGTGACGCGGCACGCGGGGTGCCCCTGTCCCGGAAATGCTGGGGGGGCTCCGTTCATGAACTTCGCCCGGCAGGCACTGCCCGTCTCCGCAGTGACCTTGGGGGCGCGCTTCGGCTCACGTGCCCTTGCCGTCGGCGAGGGAACCCCAAGGGGATCGGGCTGGGTCTCAGCGTCGGGGCTTCACTCCACGACCGTGGCGATCCGTGCCCGGACCGGGATGTTCTGGGATTCCAGCCCGGGGGTTTGGCCATGCAGGTCGAACTCCAGGCGGACCTGCGGCCGGAAGATCAGGCAATGGGTGGAGCCGCCAAAGTGGAACATGCCCAGCTGATCGCCCTTGTTCACATGCTGACCTTCGTAGACGGTGATTTCGTTGGCCGACACCTCCGCCATGCCCACGAACATCACGCACATCAGGCCGATCTTCGGGTTGTCGGCCTCGATGAAGACGAGGGCCCGGGTCGCGACTTCCGTGATGTACGCCTGGGAGTCGTTGGGGCCTGCCGGGTCATAGCCTGCCGACAGGGCTTCGGCGTAGTAGGATCCGTCGATCAGGCGGGTCTTGACGATCCTGCCGCTCACCGGGCTATGCCAGCGATGGTAGCTCATCGCGCTGAGGAAGGCCTGATAGATCGTGCCGCCCGCGAACTGTTCGGACAGGGGATCCATCGCCAGCATGTGCTGGAGCGAGTAGGGTTGTGCCTTGATCCAGAAGCGGTCGCGCAGCTTGACGCGCTGGGCGATCCGGAACGGTGCCGACTCGCAGGCGTTGGCGATCACGGCGTCGTCCTCGGGACTGGCCACGGGCC
>CAZBDL010000617.1:0-1840 GCA_964490525.1 uncultured Victivallales bacterium
TGTAGAAGAGGTCCATGCTCTTGGGCGAGGGCGCGCCCACGGTCGGGCCGCTGGAACGCTTTTTCAGGATGATCTCGCGCCATTCCGTGTTCATCTCGTCGTACTGCTCGACGCCCTGTTCCCGGCGGTACTCGCGCACCGTGAGCGTGCGCGGCTCGTCGTGGCCGAGGCAGTGATCCTCCTTGACCACGAAGTAGAAGTCCTCGGGCCGGGAGGCGCCGACGGCGCGCATGCTGGTGACGCCGAGCGCGTAGTAGCGGCACGCCGCCGGGCGGTCTTCGTACACGCCACAGCCCTCGGGCGTGAGGAACTGGCACTCGGCGGTGCCGGGCTTGGTTTTCATGCGGATGCCGGGCATGCCGTGGGCGTCCATCTCGAACACGGTGGCGCGCTGGTCCAGGAACTCGGCCGAGGTGAGCCCGAGACGCTGCTTCAGCCGCAGGATGTCGTACGGCGTCAGCATGATGTTGATGTTCTGGCAGCACTTGTTGAAGCAGGCGATGCCCGGACGGCAGCGGAACCGGATGGTGTCGTCCTGCCCGAGCTTGATCGGGACCACCGGGCTCGACGGGCGCGGGTCGCGGATTGAGGGGTCGTTGAAGTCCTGGCTCATGGCATCGCCTCTGAAATCGGCCGCCATATCTCTGGCGGGGCGGCAATTCTACACCTTTATGTAAAAGGAAAGGGGGTCCGGGTTGCCCCAGACCCCCCTTTTACAACCTTACAGCCTGGATTACTTCACCAGCTGGACGTAGGGAACCTTCTTGAGCTCCCACTTGCCGGTGTTGCGGTCGTACTTCGAGTTCACGAACACCTTCCAGTTCTGGTCGTCAATGAAGTTGTAGTCCATCCGGTAGTAGTAACCCGGATAACGCGTCTCCTGACGGAACTTGATGTGCTGCATGTGGGCCTCTGCCGCGATGATGCGGTGGTAGTTCTCCCACGCGCGCAGGAGCTCGTGCAGGTCCTTGGCGCGCATCTTCAGGGAGTCTTCCTTCAGCATCTGCAGCTTGTTCTCGGCCACTTCCAGCATCTTGCTGTTGGTCTGGTACCAGGTCGACACGCCGCCCACGTACTCGTCCATGATCTTCTGCAGGCGGAACTGCAGCATCTTGGGCGTGATGTAGTGCGGGTTGACGTCGATCGCCGTGGTGTAGTCCTTGTGCTGCAGGAAGGTCTTCACCGGGGCGTAGATCTCGTCGACCAGCTCCTGGACCGTGCGCGCCATCTCGGGCTTCCAGTCCAGGTTGTCCATCACGAACTTGACCATGCCCTTGGCGGCGATGCGGCCTTCGGCGTGCGAGCCGGAGGAGAACTTGTGGCCCGAGGCGCCGACGCCGTCACCGGCGGTGAACAGACCCTTCACCGTGGTCATGGCGCGATAGCCCCAGCTCCACTCCTTCGGCGCCCCGACGTCGGTCGGACCCGAGACCCAGATGCCGGCGCAGCCGGCGTGCGAGCCCAGCAGGTACGGCTCGGTCGGCATGATTTCGGAGGGCTTCTTGTCCGGCTCGATGTTCTCGCCGGCCCAGATGCCGCACTGGCCGATGGTCATGTCGAGGAAGTCCTCCCAGGCCTCGGCGAGGAGGTGCTGGACTTCCTTGGGCGTCATGTTCTTCGCGAGGTTCTGGAGCGCGGTCGGGGTGTCCATGAAGATCGGACCCCGGCCTTCCTTCATCTCGTTCAGCATGATGTGGTTGCGCAGGCAGGTGCCCGGCACGCCCTGGCCGTACTTGCCGAAGCGCTTCTCGTCCTTGATGAGGTGCGCGTTGATGGCGTTGTAGTCCTCGCCCATGCCGTTCATGACCTTCGCCTTGAACAGCAGGAACCAGGCGCCGAC
>CAZBDL010000618.1:0-1837 GCA_964490525.1 uncultured Victivallales bacterium
CCGCCGGTGTCTTCCTGCCCGCCCCGTTGCCGGATCTCGCCAAGCCCTTCGCCGTCTCGTTCCGGTTTCGCCTGGAGAACGAGCCGCTGACCATCGACCGGTTCGATGCGCAATGCGTTCGCCTCATCGTCCTTGACCAGCCGTTTTTCATGATCAGTCTTGGCGCCAACGGGGTCGTCCATCTCTACGACGGGCCGAAGGGCTCGCCAGCGCATTGGGCAAGGACGGCCGAGGGCAAGGCCTGGCAGGCCGTGCCTGGCACCTGGCACCAGTTCGAGGCCGTCATCGATCCCGTCAAGCGCACCTACCGGGCAAGCCTCGACGGTCAGGCGTTGCCTGCCCGCGACGGCGGCCCGGAACTGAAGCTCGATCCGGCGGCGGCGCCCGGGGAGGTCCTGCTGCGCCTGGCTTCGATCAACTGGACCCTGGGCGACGATTGGCGGGCGTATGCGATTGACGACTTGAAGGTCGCGCCGACGCCATGACCACGGCCGCCAAGGACTGACCCATGAGACCCATGGCCTGGTGCCTGGCCGGATTCGGCTCACGCTTCGCGGTGGTCTTCGACCCGCACGCGCGCCGGATCCGTCATGGCGCGATGGGCATGTTCCTCGACCGCGCTTCCGAGCTTGTCGTTGGAGTCCGCCCGCAGGGGGGGGCACCCGCCTTCCTGCCCTTCTCGGACGAGCCGCAGGGGCGCACCGCGCTGTACATGAGCGCGGCAATGAACTCCGTGACCTACACGGCCGTCTGCAAGGAGGGCGGCTACGACCTGATCCTGACCGTGGCCAGCCCCTTCCTGCCCGAGCATGAGGCGATGAACCAGGCCCCTCTTCTTCATGTCACCGCTACGGTACGGCGGAATCTCCGGCCACACCGCCTGGTGCGGACAAGGAATCCAGTCGCTCAGGGAGCCGTGGTCTTCGGCCTGCGCGGCGCGGGGCTGGGCCCTTCGGCAGTGGATGGGGCCGTCCACTACCGCTACGGAATCGACACGACGGCCCGCTTCGTCCTCGGTGACTTCGCCCGGGAAGTCCGGGTCAGCCCCGTGCGTGACGGCGTGCCGCTTCCTCGCCTCGAATGCCGCGAAGCGATGCGTCCATCCATGCCGTGCGGCATCGGTGGCGACGGCCTCTTTTCAGCGGCGTTTGACCTTGACCAGAAGTCCGAGTGGACTTTCCACTGGGCCTGGGCAGGATTTGTCGACTGCGAGGTGGCCCACGCCTACGGCAAGCCGGCACGGCTGCTCTATACCCGGGATTACGCGGACATTGACGACGTCCTGCGTCGTGGCGTTGCGAACCATGCCGCGGACCTGCGGGATTCCCGGTTCTTCGAGGGGCTGGTTGCCGACAGCAGCCTTTCCCGGAACTGGCAGGAGCTCATGGCCTTCGCCTTCCAGTCCTTCAAGATGAACACATTGCAGGTTGTCGACCGGGACGGGGAGGCGAGCTATTCCGTCTGGGAGGGAAACTGCGTCTTCAACGCCACCGTGGATGTGGAATACAACGGCGCCCTCTTCTACCTGCTGTTCTGTCCGTCCCTGCTTGGCCACCTGCTCGGCAAGTGGGCGGCGACAATCGGCGAGGACGGCTATGTGGCCCATGACCTTGGCCATGGTTTCGAGCTGGGCGGTGCCAAGTACGGCACGCCCATGAAGATCGAGGAGAACGCCAACCTCGTCCTCCTGCTCCATGCCTTCTGGCGGACCACCGGGGATGATGCCATCGTGGCCCGGCTTTATCCCGCCGTCCGGAAGGCGGCGGAGTTCATGGCCGCAGCCGACACCAACGGCAACGGCCTGCCGGACACTGGCACCTTCACCACCTTCGACGAT
>CAZBDL010000619.1:0-1836 GCA_964490525.1 uncultured Victivallales bacterium
CCCAGCCGGTCAGGGCGGGGTCGCCCGCCGCCTCCGGCGCCCGCCGCTCGCAGGTGTCGTACACCGAAAGGCGGCCCATGGCGACCACCGCCACCGTATGGCTCCCCGCCAGCCAGTGGATCACGTCGATGTCGTGCGCCGCCTTCTGCAGCAGCAGCCCCGTGCTCAGCCGCCGGTCCGCATGCCAGTCCTTGTAGTACGCCTCCCCGCCGTAGTCGATGAAGTGACGGCACCACACCGCCTGCACCCGCCCGATCAGGCCCGCGTCGATCATCTCCTTCATCTTCAGCACCGACGGGAAATGCCGCATGTTGTGCCCGAGATACAGCTTGCTCCCCGTCCGCATCGCCGTCGCCAGGATCCGGTCGCAGCCCGCCACCGTGATCGCCATCGGCTTCTCCAGGTACACCGCCTTGCCCGCCTCCAGCGCCGCCACCGCGTGCTCCTCGTGCAGGAAGTCCGGCGAGCACACGAACACCGCGTCCACCTCCCGGCGCTCCAGCAACCGACGGTAGTCCTCCCCCACCCACGTTCCGGCGCCCGCAAACTCCCTCAGTTGCGCCAACGGCTCGGGGCGCACATCCACCCCCGCCACCAGCCGCGACCCCTTGCCCGGACAGTGCGCGTAGCGCGCCAGTCCGCCTCGTCCTCCCACGCCGATCACCCCGATCCGCAGGTCGTCCATGGATTGTTCTCCAAGATGGCTTCGATACGATTGCCGAACTCTCGTGCGTTCATGCTGAGGGCAGGCGGGCGGTCATGCCGGGCGACGCCCCAGGCGTCATTTCCCCGCGAAGAAGCGGACCGTCTCGGCCAGCCCCCCGGCAAAGTCGCCGGAGGGACGGAAGCCGGTGGCCAGCAGGCGGTCGATGGCGGCCATCGAATGCTTCACGTCGCCCGCCCGCTCCGGGCCGTGGACCAGCGGCGAGGACGAGCCAGTCGCGCCCAGGATCATCTGCGCCAGGCCGTTGATCGTCAGGCGCTGGCCGTAGGCGACATTGAAGACGCCGGTGGCGGTGGGGTGCGCGGCGAGGTAGGCGTTGGCCGCAACGATGTCCTTGACGTAGATGAAGTCGCGGGTCTGCTCGCCGTCCCCGTGGATGGTGAGCGGCTCGCCGCGGACGGCCTTGGCGATGAAGATCGGCACGGCGGCGGCGTAGGCGCTGGCGGGATCCTGGCGGGGCCCGAAGACGTTGAAGTAGCGCAGGCAGGCGGTCGCCAGACGTCCCTCCCGTGCGAACATCGCGCAATAGTATTCACCATCGAGCTTGGTGATGGCATACGGGCTCTTCGGCTCCGGGATCATGGTCTCGCGCTTCGGCACCTCGGGATTGTCGCCGTAGATCGCCGCCGAGGTGCTGAAGCAGAGCTTCTTCACGCCCGCCGCGGCGGCCTCCTCAAGCACCACCAGGGTGCCCTCGGTGTTGATCCGGTTGCACTCGACCGGCTTCTCCATCGACTCCGGCACGCTGATCATGGCCGCCAGATGGAACACATAGTCGACCCCATCCATGGCGCGCCGCACCAGGTCCCGGTCGAGGATGCTGCCCTCGATCAGTTCATGCTCCAGCCCGGCCAGGTTCTTCAGGTGGCCGCTGCGGAAGTTGTCCAGCACCCGCACTTCCGCCCGCCCCTGGAAATGCTCCACGATGTGGCTGCCGATGAACCCGGCACCCCCGGTGACCAGTATCCGCATGGCATAATCCTCTTCGTTGAAAGGGAACCATGGCCGATAGCATACTCCGCCCCCATCGTTTCGCCAAGGGGCCATGGCGGGCGCGATCTTTGGACTGCTGCGCTCCTGCGCCGCCTTGAATTTCCGCGGAGCAGAAGGGC
>CAZBDL010000620.1:0-1828 GCA_964490525.1 uncultured Victivallales bacterium
CTAAGTAGGTGACGGTGCGGGTGGGGGGCGGGTTGGTGGTTGGGGTGACGGAGTCCCAAGAGTTGCCGAGGCGGATCTCGTCGAACTGCGCGGTGCCGGATGTAAAGCCGGCGATGTGGAGGCGGTCGAAGGTGAAGCTGGGCACGTCGCCGAGCACGACACCGGTGTTGGCGTCCTCGTTGACGAGGCTGACGGGATTGTGGAAGACGGATACGCGCTCGTTGCCGGGGGGGGTCCCCGCACCGAACTCGATCTTGACGATGAAGCATTGCGGGGTGGCGGTGTCGATGGCGCCGAGGGTGGCGGTGCTGCCGTTGGCGTTGACCATGAAGTGGGTGGCGTTGGTGCTGATGCTGCTGCCGATGAAGAGGCGGCGGTTGCTGTCGGAGGAGTTGACGCGGTGGAGCTCGAGGGCGTTGAAGCCCTGGACATCGAGCTTCAGGAGGAAGGAGAGGTAGAGGGTCTGGCCGTCGGCGCCGATTTCGGAACCGCTGAGCAGGCTGCCGAAGGCGGCGGTGTCGAGGAGGCGTCCGATGCGGGCGTTGGCGCTGTTGCCGATATGGTTGCCGCCGGTGGACAGGTTGTCGGCGCCATCGGAGTAGGACAGGCCGTTGGCACGGGTAAGGACATTGCCGACGGCGGAGAACCAGGCGCCGGAGAAGCCGGGACGGGTGGGGTTCAGGCCGGCGAGGTTGACGTTGGCGTCGGGGTAGTCGTCGTCGGAGAAACCATCATGGGCGAAAAGGGCGGCGTTGGGCGTGGTGGAGGCGAAGGCGGTGTTGCTTGGGTTCGAGTCGCCGGAGACGTTGGTGGCGCGGACGCGGTAGTAATAGGTCACTCCCGCATCGAGCCCGATGTCGGTGTGGGTGGTGGCATTGGCGGCGGTGGTGTGGATGGTGGAGAAAGGGCCTCCGGAGTTGAGCGAGCGCTCGATCCTGAAGCCGGTCTCGTCGCCGGAATTGTCGGTCCAGGCCAGATTGAGGCTTGTGCTGGTTGGCGTGTCGACCGAAAGTCCGGAGGGGGCGGCGGGCGCCCCGGGCGGGGCGCTTTCCTGGAGCGAGACATTCGAGAAGTTCAGGACCGAGAGGCGGCTGGCGTTGTCGGAAGAGCCGGCGAATCCGATGCGAAGGTTGCTCCAGCCGGAGATGGACGACGGTTCGTCGATCTGGTTCCAGGTTGAGCCGCCGTCGGTGGAATAATATCCGGTGACGTTGCCGCCGCCCCAGGCCAGGCGCATCCAGAGATTGCCGAGCGAGGGAGCGGGGGTGACCGTGCCGTAGCGGGTGGTGGCGCCGTTGGTGCTGTCGCGGCGGGAGACGAAGAGGCCGTTGGACGGGGTGGCGAGGACGGCGAAGTTGCGGGCGTTGGCGGCGGTGCCATCGCGGAGCATGATGCCGGCGCGGGTCCAGGCTTGCGTGTTGCTCCAGGAGGCGAGGCGCACGACGAGCTCGCCGGAACTTGGCGCGGGTTGGTGGGCGAAGGTCATGTAGTCATTGGTGCCGTTGATCCACTTGCCGGCGCTCTTGAGCGTCCAGGTGGCGCCGTCGGCGTCGAAGTCGCCGGGAAGGATGTTGCCGTTTATTTCCGAATACGTCCATGGGGCGGTCGCCTTGGCCTCGGCTGACCAGGGGGAGTCCGCTGTGCCGAGGGCGCGGACGCGATAGACGTAAGTCTGTTCGAGGGCGATGGCGTCATCGCCGTGACTGGTGCTGTTGGCGGCCTTGGTGGCGAGGGTTGCCCACGTGCCGGAGACGCCGGTCTTGCGCTGGATTTCATACCCTGTCTCGTTTGCAGCGGCATCGGTCCACGTGAGATTGGTCGATGTGGC
>CAZBDL010000621.1:0-1797 GCA_964490525.1 uncultured Victivallales bacterium
TGAGGATGTCGTCGTCGCCCCCCCCGTCGAAGGGAATCTTGGGGATGATCGGCTCCGCGCCGTTGGCCGCGGCCGCGTTGTTCGCGCCCAGGTAGCCCAGCACCATGGTGCCCTTGGCATAGACCAGGCGCAGGTTGGTGAGGAAGACCTGGACGATGACCTTGTGGACATAGTAGGCGACATAGGCGATGGCGGCGGCGGCGGCCTCGACCACCTCCCCGACCTCGGCCAGGAAGATGGTCGCCTCAAGGATCTTGGCGATGCCGGTCATCGCCCCGGCAATCCCATAGAGGACGACGACGACCTCGTCGGTCTGGTAGATCTCGTCGTTTAGGTTCATCACCACGTTCATGCCGCGACACTGCCAGACGGCCATTTCCAACGCGGCGGCGTCGGCAGCGGCCTGCATCTGCATCTTCGCCGCGGACACGCGCGAGACATCGAAGATCACCGTCACCAGGGCCAGGACGAAGAAGACGACGATGACGGTGAAGTAGTAGACGGCCCCTCGCTCCTCGGCAAGGCGCGAGGCGACCGCCGACGGGGCAAGCCGGCGACGCAGGATTGCGGCCATGCCGACGCCGAGGGCGTCAGGGGCTGCCGCAGAAGTACTGGTTTGAGCACCATCCATGGGAATGTCCGGGGTAGGCATCGAAGACCTTGTCGACATAATGGGGGAACGGCTTCCTGATGAGGCCATCCCATCCCGACCATAATCCATGCCGTCCAGCGATGTCGCGGATGCGCTGGGCGACCTTGTCGCAGTAGCGAGCGTTGTTGTATTCGATGCGGGCACACTTGGTGAAGCTGGTCGGATCGCTGGTGCAGAAGAATCCGGCGCCATCGTCCTGGTCGCCGCACAGGCCGCCGTGCTTCGGCGTGGACTCGATGATGTGGGCGAACTTGCCGATGTTGTCCTTGATCTGGCCCCAAATTTGAGATTCCTTCTTCACGGCGTTCTTGTACTCGTCGGACTTCTTCCCGTGGGCCTGGTCGGCCTGCTCCCGCGCGACGATGGCCTGCTCCCACTGGTCGAGGAGCGGGACGAGGGCCTTGTCGACGATGTCCTTGGCGCGCTGCCGCGCCCGCCGCTTCATGTCGTCGACATCGCCCGCATAGCTGCCGTCGTCGTTGGCGAAATAGTCGTCCAGATCCTCCTTCTCCGGCTCGACCAGCATGGCATGCCGCCCGGAGGCGCGGACCGCGTCCTTGGGCTTGTCCGGATCGCCCATCCACAGGAATCCGGCATAGAGCCAGCCACCACGGTGCAGGGGATAGCTGACGGCGACCTTGACGACCTCGGGCTCCTGCCACGGGGTGTAGTAGTCCTCGGAGGGGAAAGCCAGGGGCTGGCCGAGCGGTTCGAGGGTGGTGGTCAGCGTACCGGCCATGCTGGTGCGCTGGAAGGCCATCTTGAACTTGGCGTTGGCGGGCTTGTCGAAGTCGCCGAGGAGCTTGCGAACGCCCTGGTCGATCTCCTGGTCGATGAAGTCGTGGATCTTCTGCTCGAGCGGGCCGAGGAGGGCGTTGAGGATCTTGACGATGAGCTTCTTGAAGAAGTCGGCGTCGTCGGGGACGGTGATCTCCCAAAGCTTGTCGCCAATCTTGAAGTAGTCGACGAAGTCGATGTCGATGCCGCCCTTGGCGGAGGCGTCGTACCAGGTGTAGGTCGGCCCCATCATGAACATGGCGGCGACGACCTGGTCGGCAGGGTACTGGTGCCCCTTGATGGCCATCTTCGGATACATCGAGCCATCGTTTGGCCCCTGGTAGCGGTGGACCTTGGCGATACGCGCC
>CAZBDL010000622.1:0-1790 GCA_964490525.1 uncultured Victivallales bacterium
CGCTTCCAGGCGCTGTGGGAGAAGCTGGAGATCACCCACGACGACTTCATCCGCACCACCGAGCCGCGGCACCGGCAGGTCGTCCAGGCGATCCTGCAGGATCTCTTCGACCGCGACCTGATCTACCGCGGCGAGTTCACCGGCCATTATTGCGTCGCCTGCGAGCGCTACTTTCCGGCGAAGGACCTGGTCGACGGCAAATTCTGCCCCGAACCGGGCTGCGGCAAGGAGACCCGGGAGATCGCCGAGGCGAACTACTTCTTCCGGATGAGCCGCTACCAGGACTGGCTGATCGACCACATCAGGACGCATCCGGAGTTCATCCAGCCGGACTTCCGGGCCAACGAGACGCTCGGCTTCCTGCGCCAGCCGCTCGGCGACCTGTGCGTCTCGCGCCCGAAGACCCGGCTGGCCTGGGGCATCGAGCTGCCGTTCGACCGCGACTACGTCTGCTACGTCTGGTTCGACGCCCTGATCAACTACATCAGCGCGGTCGGCTACCGCTCCGACGAGGCGAAATTCGCGCAATGGTGGCCGGCCACCTGCCACCTGATCGGCAAGGACATCCTCACCACCCACACCGTCTACTGGCCGACCATGCTCAAGGCGATGGGGCTGGAGCCGCCGCGCACCGTCTTCGCCCACGGCTGGTGGCTGATCGGCGACCGCAAGATGGGCAAGAGCCTCGGCAATGTCGTCAACCCCATGGACATGGCCGAGAAGTACGGCGTCGACGCCTTCCGCTACTTCCTCGCTGCGGAAATGTCGCTCGGCCAGGACGCCACCTTCACCGAGGAGGCCTTCGTTGCCCGCTACAACAGCGACCTTGCCAACGACCTCGGCAACCTTTCCAGCCGGGTCCTCAAGTTTCTCGCCCGCAATGGCGGCGTGATTCCCGAGCCCGGCCCGGCGACCCCGGCCGAGGACGAGCTGCGCGGCCATGCCCTGGCGGCGGTCGAGGGCATGCGCGCCGCCGTCGCCGCGATGCACCTGGAACGCGGCATCGAGCACGCCATCAACGCCGTCCGCGCCGCCAACCGCTACCTCGAGCAGACCGCGCCCTGGCACCTGCTGAAGGCCGGCGACACTGCCCGCTTCAACACGGTCCTCCATGCCGCCGCCGAGACCCTGCGCATCGTCTCCGGACTGCTCCATCCGGTCATGCCGGGGAAGATGTGCGAACTTCGCACCCACCTCGGCTTGGGTGAGGCGGCGGACCATGTGGACATCGCCGGGCTCAGCCAGTGGGGCGGCCTGACTGTGGGTGCCGCCATCCGCGATCCGGATCCGCTCTTCCCCCGCATCCAGGCCGAAAAGGCCGAGGCTTCCCCCGCGCCCGCCCCGAAGAAGGACAAGACCATGACCGAACCTGCCGCCGCCCCGGCCCCCGCGCCGGTCGCTGAAAACGTGATCACCATCGACGAGTTCTTCCGCGCGCACTTGCGCACCGCCACGGTGCTTGCCGCCGAGAAGGTCGAGGGGGCGGACAAGCTCCTCAAGCTGCGCATTTCGCTCGGCGGATCCGAGGAGCGCACCATCGTCGCCGGCATCGCCAAGTTCTACCCCCCGGAGGCGTTGGTCGGACGCACGGTCGTGGTCGTCGCCAACCTCAAGCCCGCGAAGATCCGCGGCATCGAGTCGCGCGGCATGCTTCTCGCCGCCAAGCACGGCGACGTCCTCCGCCTGGTCGGCGTCGACGGCGACATCCCCCCCGGCTGCAGCGTGGGGTGACGGTTGATTCCACCACGAAGCACACGAAGGACACGAAGTATGGTTTTTGATGAATTGTC
>CAZBDL010000623.1:0-1784 GCA_964490525.1 uncultured Victivallales bacterium
TGGTGGGCAAGGATGGCATCCACCTGACCCATGAATTCACGGATGGCCCGGCGACAGAGGAGAACCTGAAGAACTGCGGCTACCTGCTGAAGTGCTGGCTCTCCGTCCAGAAGATCAAGGACGTCAAGGCCAAGGTCATCGACAAGGCCTTCCCGCCATCGCCTTGAGCGCCAATGGCATCAAGATGCTAATCGTCTCCACTGCTGTCCCCAATAGCGCACTGGGGCCATTTAACCTCCGCGCGCCCTTCGTCTGGCGGAACTTCGCCCAAGGAAAGAGGTTCAGGCAGAGTTCGATGGTGGTCGCATCTAGGCTGAACGCTGGAAAGAGAATCGACCTCAAGCCCTCAGCCGCACCACCACGTCCCGCCTCCCGGCCGGTAGGTCGATCCGCCACAGCCCGTCGCCCTTTGCCTCGACCGATCCCTTGTCGCAGCGGACCTCGCCTGCGGCCCGCCAGATTGACAGCGGGCCGGTCTCGTGCATCCGCAGCAACAGTTCGTCGCCGCTGACGGCCAGCACCTCCACCGCCGCCGGCGAAAGGTACTTGTCCAGCCGTCCGATCGTCGCCCAGCCATGCTCGATCGGGCACAGCAGCAGCAACGCGTCGGCGAAGCCCGGCAGCGTTACCGCATGCGGTCCGTCCAGCCGGAAGACCTCGCCCGTCTTCCAATCAACCAGCAGCAACCCTTCCGCCGGCATCGACCACACCGGCTGACCGTCCTGCATCATCCCTCCGGCGTGGGCGTAATCCTCCGGTCCGACCGACGCCGTCACTGTTGCGCTCGGCTCGGTCAGGTTGTACAGTCCGATTGCTGCGCAGCGGCCCGGCAGCGGGGCGATTACGCGAAACGCCTTCGATTCGGCGTACGGGTCGATGAACAGGCTCTCCGGTAGCGGCGCAGCCGGGGCCAGCGGGCGCAGCAGCCGCCCGTCCTCGTAGCACAGCGGCCGGATGTACGCCGGCTCGAAACAGTCCGGGGCGTCGGACAGGTAGATCGGCCCTCCGGACAGCGCCTTTGCCCGCGCCATGATCTCGCCGGCGAAGCGATCGCACGAGTGGAACATGTCGTGGTCGCACCAGGCCGTCTGGCCCAGCCAGGCCACGTTGCCGTAGGAGTTGAACAGCTGGCTCTTGGACCGCCACGCATCATCGACCTTGTAGTCCTCGCTGCATCGGGTAACCGCGCTGCAGCGGGTGTTCATTACACAGGATTGGTTGTGGGCCATGCAGTTGATCAAGCCGTCCATGTGCAGTGCACAGGCGGCCTCCAGCGCCTTGGCGCGATTGGTCGCAGCGCGAACCGGGCGGGCTGTGCCGCGCAGGAACTTCAATCCGGCCGACTGGTTGTCCACCTTGACAAAGTCGAACCCCGCCTGCCGCGCCTGCCCGACCATCGCGTCGAAGAATCCCGTCGCCGACGGCAGGTCTTCCCTCGGCTGCAGGGCGCCGCCCGGCACCGGCTCGAGGTACGCGTTCAGCGGGCCCAGTTCGTTCTCCGGCGAGATCCCGCCCCAGTAGCCGTTGAAGTTCAGCCACAGGCCCATCCAGCGGACTTTTGCGGGGTCGCGCTTTCCAAGGACAGGCCCCCACCCGCGGGGGAACTTCCTCGCATCGGGATCCAGCCCCTTGAGCACGCCCTTTTCCACCCCCGCGCCCTCGCGCAGGTGCCCGTCGTCAATCAGTACGGAGCGGATCGGAACGCCTGACGCCTCGATCCGCCGCACCGCCTCGACCAGCACTTCCTCATCGATGTCGCCGTGGTACTGTTCCCAGCTGCACCA
>CAZBDL010000624.1:0-1781 GCA_964490525.1 uncultured Victivallales bacterium
GATCGACGCGGGCTGGCAGTACAGCGGCGGCTGCAACGGCGCCCCCTGGGGATTGCCTTGCCAGCGCTTCCCGGACATGGCCGAGGTCGCCGCCCGGATCCGCGCGGCCGGCTGCCGTCCCGGCATCTGGTACCGGCCGCTCTTCACCAGCGAAGACCTGGCCGGCACTGGCCTCGGCTTCGATCGTCCGGGCTTCCCGCCGGTGCCCTATGGCGTCGGCCAGGTCCTGGACCCGAGCGTCCCCGCTGTGCGCGAGCGCCTGGCCGAGGACATGCGCCGCTTCGTGGACTGGGGCTTCGAGCTCGTCAAGCACGACTTCAGCACCTGCGACCTGCTCGGGCGCTGGGGCCGCGACATGGGCGCCGAGATCACCGTCCCCGGCTGGTCCTTCCATGACCGCTCGCGCACCACCGCCGAGATCATTGCCGCCTTCTACGACGACCTCCTCGCCGCCGCTGGCGACACCCTCGTCCTCGGTTGCAACACCATCAACCACCTGGCCGCCGGACGCGTCCATATCCAGCGCACCGGCGACGACACCAGCGGCCAGGAATGGGAGCGCACCCGGCGCATGGGGGTCAACGCCCTCGCCTTCCGCGGCATGCAGCATGGGCGGTTCTTTGCCGCCGACGCCGACTGCGTCGGCATCACCGAGCGGATCCCGTGGGAACTGAACCGGCAATGGCTCGACCTCGTCGCGCGCAGCGGCACCCCGCTCTTCGTCTCGGCCCGCCGCGAATGCCTCGGCCGCAGCCAGCGCACCGCCCTGCGCACCGCCTTCCGCCAGGCCAGCGCCCCCCAGCCCCTCGGCGAGCCCCTCGACTGGCTCGACACCACCTGCCCGACCCGCTGGCGGTTCGGCGAGTCCGTCGCCGAGTACCGCTGGAGCGAGGGCCAGCCCCCCCTGGACACCCCCATCGTCCCCTCTTCTTCTCGTCCTCGTCCTCGTCCTCGCTGTGCCCGCCATCGCCCATAGGGCGACGCCGGGACTATACAAACGGCAGCACCATGCCCAACCATCACAAGGCCATCTTCCTGGACCGCGACGGCACCCTGATCTTCGATCCGGGCTACCTGGCGGATCCGGACGGGGTGCGCCTGCTTCCCGGCGTGCCGGAGGCGCTGCGCCGCCTGCGCGACGCCAGCTTCTTGCTGGTCATCGTCTCGAACCAGTCGGGCATCGCCCGCGGCCTGTACACCGCCGACGACCTGGCCCGGGTGCATGACCGCCTCGTCAAACTCCTTGCCCAGGAGGGCATTGCCTTTGCCGCGGCGCAGTACTGCCAGCATGGCCCGGAGGACGCCTGCGGCTGCCGCAAGCCGGCCCCGGGGATGATTCTCGCGGCGGCGGCGGCACTGGGCATCGACGTGGCCGCCTCGGCCATGATCGGGGACAAGGTCGCCGACGTCCGCGCCGGCCTGGCCGCGGGTTGCGGGCGCAATGTCCTGCTGGCCTCGCACGCCCCGGAAAACTTGCCGCCCGGTGTCGACGTCTGCCCCGACCTGCCCGGCGCCGTCGGCCTGCTCCTGCCCCCCGCCGCCTGACGGCGGCGGACCGTGCCCGACGCCCTGGAGTTTGGCACAAGTGCATGAAGCATCGTCTCCGTGTCTGTATTTGACGACGCAGTCGTCTTTGGACTGCGGCGCTCCTGCGCCGCCTTGGATTTTCGCAGAACCACTTCGCCGCCCAAACCACGGACTGCAACATGCTTGGACTCCGTCCAAAAAACAAAGCGGTGCAGGGGCACCGCAGTCCAAAGATGGTGTGTTCTTTGTCAAGC
>CAZBDL010000625.1:0-1778 GCA_964490525.1 uncultured Victivallales bacterium
AGCGCCCGTGGGCGCTGCGTTTGATGATGTCGGCCACCTTGTCGATTTCCGCCTTAATGGCGTCAACGAGGTTCAAGGCCTTGCGCCTCCTGGCGGAGTCCCGGGCGTGGCTGGACGTTGAAGCAGACGAACTGGTCGCAGGAATCTATCGCGTCCCTGTCCGCCTGGTGCGCCAAGCAAAGCCCGGTTCCATCACGGGGAATTTCCCCTTCCATGTACATGCGGAAGTTGGTGCAGAAGTCACAGATGGGCGTGCAATCGTCGCCGCACTTCATCATGTGCCTAAGCCTCCCCAAAATTGGCGGCGGGCGCCAAGATTTGAACCTAGACCGGCGGTTTTGGAGACCGCCATGCTGCCGTTACACCACGCCCCCGCTTGAGGGCCCCGGGAGACTTTCGCCTCCATTCCCCTCCGGGGATGGCCGACGGATAGCCGGAACCACGTCACGGGACCCATGTGTGGGCGTTTCTGCGCCCTCGGGATGGTGCCGGCACCACAATCTCGGGCGACCGAATGCCGGGGCCGCGGGCCCGGTCGCCCAGCCCGGGCATCACACCATCCCGGCGGCTCAGATGCCGCCGTTGCGCCCGCGGGGAAATACCCGCACCAGTGCGCCACTCCCACAAGGGGAGACTTACTTCTTCGGCCTTTTTACGTGGGGATGTAATGGCGTTGTGCGGCGTGTTCCCTCGCCTGTTCCGCCAAGTTCGTCAGGGCTTTGGAGATAGCGATGTGCGCCGCATGCTTGGCTTCCTCCGGGCTGAATGGTTCCACGCGCACGGCCAGGGAGAATTCCTCATGTTCGTAGCCCGTCAGATGGTCCTCTATGATGACGCGGACCACGACCTTGGTGATCTTCGGCTTCGCCACACTCGCACCTCACTTCTTCGGCCTGTACCCGCTGGCATAGGCGGCCCGGCCCTGGGCCTCTGCCTTTGCCTTTGCTCTTTGGCGGCCAGCCTGGTCGCCCTGGCGATAGGTGTATCACTTGGAGGATGGAGCGTTTCCCCACCTATATCCCGGCTTGCCGCCTTCCCTGCAACTGCGCACAGGCACGCCGCCCACCCCTTTTCTGGTCGAAGTGAATCCAGCCACCCATTCGCGGAAGGGGGAATTGAGTATGTTCCTCATAGAGTTTGGGATTAAGGCGATCCGCTGCTTCGTGCCCCAGGGCATCGGACACTGCTGCCAGGATATTTGAACTGAAGGCGACCGGACATGGATTCCTGGGCCGCCCGACGACGAAAGCTGCCGGATAAGATGCACGTCCCAGTCCGCGGTTCTCGTGCCAGGATGTGGCGGCGGAATCCGGTATCGCCTTCCGAAGTGATATTTCCGCCGTGGCTACAGGTGGTTCCGGTGGCATGGAGGGCGTCGGTATCGCCTTCCTTTTCCGTGGTAGTCGCATCCATTTATGTACCAGGTCCAGGACTGACCGGAAGTGCTCCCAACCGAATTTCCAGTGAGAATAGCAGAAGGGCGAGCGGTACGCAACGCCAGTGCACTGTTTGAACTGTCGTCGGCTCCTCACAGCCACGGCCGCCTGGCAACGGGAGTTATCAGGCGCCATCGGTTCGTTTTCGCGTTGCCTGAGCGAGTGCCAACTACGGATTGGTCCACGCCGGAGATGCTCGGGCACGTGCGCATAGTGAAATGGCCCTCGATCAGTGTGCATCACGCGTCCCCTGCAAATCATCGATCCGCTGCTGCATCCTGCCGATTTGCACCAGGAGGTTGTCGCGCTCCTGCTTGATGGCGTCCCGTTCCGCCTGGAGGC
>CAZBDL010000626.1:0-1778 GCA_964490525.1 uncultured Victivallales bacterium
GATCTTGATCAGCGCGTCACCCGACTTCACCGCATAGAGGATCTTCCGCCCGGGCACGGGAATGTCGCTGAAGAAGAGCTGGACATTGGCCGCGCCCAACGTCTGCGCCGCCTCCAGCCAGAGGGGATTGTCCTCGGAAAGGCCGGCCAGGATCGCCCGGGCCGCTTCCGCCGCCTCCAGGGGCTGGCCGGCGGCCAGCAGCGCCGCCGCCTCCGCACAACGCTTCGCCATCGCCGGGTCGGCCCGCCGCGCCGCCTGCTCGGCCTCGGACAGGGCCGGCTTGCCAGTCCCCTCCACCGTCTCCACCGCCACCTCCGGTTCGGACGCGGGCGCATGGCGGTTGCCCCACAGGTAGAGGCCATAGCCGCCGACCAGGAAGACCGCACTCACCGCCAGGAAGACGACCAGCAACGTGCGCGAGCCATGGCCGTCCCGGTGCCCCGGGCCGCCCGGCAACCCGCCCGACAGCCCCTTGCCGCGATAGAGGTAGTATGAGCCGCGTTCCACCATGATCCGTCCTTCCGCTACGAACCCCTAATCTACTCCACTTCCCAACGCTTGGCGAATTTCGCCCGGCGGCATCCCGAAGCGCCGACGGAAGGCCCGGGTGAAATGGCTGACGCTGGCGAAGCCGCAGCTGTCGGCGATCTCCTTGACGGTCGACGGCGTCACCTGCAGCAGATGCCGGGCCCGGCACAAGCGGACCTCCCGGACATAGACGCTGGGGGGCATGCCGACATGCGCCGTGAACCGCCGGACGAAATGGTACTGGCTGTAGCCGGCCGCCTTGGCCAGCTCCGCCACCGGCAAGGGGCGCTCAGCATGCCGCGCGCAATGGTCCATGGCCCGCCGCACGAACAGCGGCAAGGCCCGCTCCTCGCAGGAGGACGCCAGGTCCTTGGCCGTATGCATGATCAGCCCATAGGCCAGCATCGAGGCCATCCAGCGGCTCCCCATCCGCCGATCTTTCGCATACGCCAAGATCTCCTTTGCCGCCACCAGCGTCGAGGACTCCGCCGGCAGCGGATTCACCGGCCCATGCCGGGCAATCAAGCTGGCGCACACGTCCAGCGCCACCTCACCCGTCATCCGGACAAAAAGGAAATCCCACGCTGACGCCGCCACCCGTGACGGATAATAGAGATAGCGGCACGGCGCCGTCAGCAGCAGCAACGTTCCCGGCGCCAGGCACACCGGTGACGCACCTTCATACTCCAGCACCCCCTCGCCAGACAAGGTGTACTGCCAGACCGCGAACGGCTTGATCTCCGGATGCAGGCCATCGCACCAATATCGTGCGTCCGCCTGCCCATGGCCACAGGACAACAGCATCGCCGGCAGGGCGGGGGCATGATCGCCGGAGGGAAGGCCATACGCGAAGTCCTCGGAGAAATGGGCCACATCCTGGTGATAAAATAGCATGTTTTGACAACTTATGGCAGAATTTGCATCTTTAATTTGTGCTGGTATTGCCAAATAATATAGCATGCATGAGCAATTTCAATCCGAACCCTGGAGGCCCCCGTGGACTTGGCCAAAGATGTCCCTGCGTTGAACCCGACTCCGCCCATCGCGACCGGGGCACAAACATGGCCGGGAAGAGCGCAATTCACCTTGGCCGAGTGGCTCGCTGCGCCAGCCATAGCTCGCCGGATGATGGCGTCCGGCATCCCCCGCCTCATCGGCGGTCGACGCCGGCAGGCGAGCCCAATGAGGGGGTTCACCCTCATTGAACTGCTGGTGGTGATCGCCATCATCGCCATCCTCGCAGCGCTGTT
>CAZBDL010000627.1:0-1777 GCA_964490525.1 uncultured Victivallales bacterium
GCCCTGCTCGGCCTTGGTCGAGGGGGTGAAGATGGGGGCGTCGAGCTTCTCGGCCTGGGCATAGCCGGGGCGCAGGGGCAGGCCGCAGACCGTGCCCGCCTTCTGGTACTCCTTCCAGCCGGAGCCGACGAGGTAGCCGCGGACGATGCACTCGATGGGGAGGATGGCCACCTTGCGCACCAGCATGGCCCGGCCGCGCAGGTCGTCGCGGTAGGGCTTGAGGGCCGCCGGGAACTCGTCCACGTCGGCCGTCAGGAGATGGTTGGGCATCCACCGGAAGCGATTGAACCAGAAGAGGCTCAGCCCGGTGAGGACGCGGCCCTTGTCGGGGATGCCGTTGGGCATGACCACATCGAAGGCGCTGATCCGGTCGCTGGCGACCAGCAGGAGGCTCTCGCCCAGGTCGAAGACGTCCCGCACCTTGCCCCGCCGCGGCGGCGGCAGGCCCGGGATCTCACATCCGATCAGCGCCTCGCGTGGGTCATGGTCCATGGCCCGATGTCCTTTGGGTTGCTAGGCGCCGGAGACCTTCACGATGCGCACGCGGGTGAGCTCCTGGCGGTGCCCCTGCTTCTTGCGGTAGCCCTTGCGCCGCTTCATCTTGAAGACGATCAGCTTGGGGCCGCGGTGATGGTCGAGGATTTCCCCCTCGACCGTGGCCCCGGCCAGCGTCGGGGTGCCCGTGCGCACCGCTGCGCCCTCGCCCAGCGCCAGCACCTGGTCGAACGGCACCGCCGCCCCGACCGCGCCCGGCAGGCGGTTGATCTCGATGATGTCGTTCTCACGCACCCGGTATTGTCTGCCGCCGGCGGCGATGATGGCATACATGGTCAAGGTCTCCTTGGTTTCCAAATCCGTTTCCCCGGGATGAATCCGTCACGCCCTGCCCCCGGGGAGCCGCGCAATATACCGTCCCGGTCAGGTCTTGCAAGCGGAAATTGGGAAATCGCATTGGATTTTGCCGGGAGGCAACCTACATTTGCCTCTGGACATCGGCGCGGCGATTTGCCGAATTTGCCGGGTCTCGGGAATTGCGAGGATTTCGCCGGCCCATGGACGCCTATACCTGCCCGCACTGCGAGAAGAAGTTCACTGCCGACGGTGACGGCGAGGCGGTGATCGTCTGCCCGCATTGCAACGGCATGGTCTCGCTGCCCGACGAGAACCTGGAGCCAGGCAGCTTGCTGGGCGGCTTCGAGATCGTCCGGCTCCTGGGCAAGGGCGGCATGGGCCATGTCTACCTGGCGCGGCAGGCCTCGATGAACCGGTTCGTCGCGTTGAAGGTGCTGTCCCGGGACCTGACCCGGGATCGGCAGTCCGTGGCCCAATTCTTCCGCGAGATGCAGCTTACCGGCAAGCTGAACCATCCGAACATTGTCGCGGCGATCGACGCGGGGGAAGCCGACGGGCTGCATTTCATGGCGATGAACTATGTGGACGGCGAAGACCTGGAGGAGGAGATGCGGCGGTTCGGGCCGCTGCGCGAGGATGAGGGGCTGCGGGTGGCGGCGCGGATGGCGGATGCCCTGCGCTACGCCTGGGAGCACTACGGCCTGCTGCACAAGGACATCAAGCCCGGCAACATCATGCGCGACCGGGACGGCGAAGTGTACTTGATGGACATGGGGATCGCGCAGCTGGTGAACGAGAAGGCGCGGCGCGACGACCAGGTGGTCGGGTCGCCCTTCTACATGAGTCCCGAGCAGGGGCGGGCCGAGACCCTGGATTGGCGCAGCGACTGCTACTCCCTGGGGGCGTCGCTCTATCATCTGATGGT
>CAZBDL010000628.1:0-1769 GCA_964490525.1 uncultured Victivallales bacterium
GGTCACCGCCCGCCGCCGCCGGGACGGCATCCGCGCCTTCACGCTGGCCGCCACGACCGGCGAGGACCGGGTCGGCGCCGCCTTCGTGCAGGACGTCTCCGCGCCGGAAACCGGACTCAAGGCCGAGGCGTCCTGCGCCAAGGAGATGCTGACTTCGGCGGCGGCCGTCCGCCTCGCCCCGGGCGAGCGCCTGGCCCTCGACAAGATCGCCGTCTTCCATGCCTCCCTCGAGACGCCTGCGCCCGACCTCCTGCCCAAAGCCCTCGCCGAGGCCCGCGCCGTCCGCCGGCTCGGCTTTGACCGGCTGCTCGCCGAGCAAGAAGCCTGGTGGCGGGACCACTGGGCGGTCGCCGACATCCAGGTCGAGGGCTGCCCGGAGGACCAGCAGGCGCTGCGCTTCAGCCTCTTCCACCTGCGCCAGAGCCTTCCCGAGGACGGCCTGCGCAGCATCGGCGCCAACGGCCAAACCGGCGACAAGTACTGCGGCCACGTCTTCTGGGACACCGAGATGTACATGCTCCCGCACTTCCTCCACACCGAGCCGGAGACCGTGCGCCCCCTGCTGATGTACCGCCATCGCCTCCTCGACCGCGCCCGGGAACGGGCCCGCCAGCTGGGCGGCACCGGCGCCTGCTTCTCCTGGAACTCGATCACCGGCGAGGAGTGCTGCGTCGTCTTCGAGGCCGCCACCGCCGAGTACCACCTCAACAGCGCCCTCGCCTGGGGCATCCACCGCTACGTCGCGGCCACCGGCGACCGCGCCTTCCTCCACGGGCCCGGCGCCGAGATCCTCGTCGAGACCGCACGCTTCCTCCATGGCCTCGGCGGCTTCGTCCCCCTCAAGGGCAACTCCTTCCGCATCAACGCCGTCTGCGGGCCCGACGAATACGGCTGCGGCGTCAACAACAACTGCTACACCAATGTCATGGCCCAGTGGCACTTCCGCCATGCCGCCGAGGTCTGCCGGACGATGCGCGCCGAGGCCCCCGCGGCATTCGCCGCCCTCACCGCACGCACCGGCCTTGGCGACGACGAGCCCGCCGCCTGGGAGAGAGCCGCCGACGCCATGTTCATCCCCTACGACCAGGCCCTCGGCATCCACGAGGAGAACGACACCTTCCTGGGCCTGGCCCCGGCCGACATGGACCTCGTCCCCAAGAACACCGACATCCGCGAGACCATGCATCCGCTCAACCTCTGGCGCCTGCAGGTCATCAAGCAGGCCGACGTTGTCCTGCTGATGTTCGTCCAGGGCCATCAGTTCCCGCCGGACGTCAAGCGCCGCAACTACGACTTCTACGAGCCGCGCACCAACCATGGCTCCTCCCTCTCCGCCTGCATCCATGCCATCCTCGCCGCCGAGATCGGGAAGATGGACGACGCCTACCACTACTTCCGCCAGAGCGTGCGCATGGATCTGAACGACTTCAAGGACAACACCGCCGGGGGCATCCACTCCGCCTGCCTCGGCGGCACCTGGATGGCGGTGGTCAACGGCTTCGCCGGCCTGCGCGACGACCCCGACGGCCTGAAGCTCCATGGCCGCCTCCCCGCCGCCTGGCGCCGCTGCTCCTTCCGCCTGCGCCACCAGGGACGCCTCCTCGAGGTCGTCCTCTCTCCCGGCCAGACCCAGGTCACCTTGCTCTCCGGCCCGCCCCTTCGCCTCCAAGTCGATGGCCGTGACCTGACCGTGTGACGGCAGGGGGCATGGGGCATGGGGCATGGGGCATGGGGCAGGGGGCAGGGGGCAGGGGGCATGGGGCAGGGGG
>CAZBDL010000629.1:0-1769 GCA_964490525.1 uncultured Victivallales bacterium
GGGCGCGGGCGTTTCGCCGCAGCCTGAGCCAGACGGATCCGGTCTTTGCCTTTGGCCGAACCTTCGTGATTCGGGCCGAGATGGCGGCGTTGCCGGGAGGATGGCCGGGGGCGGAGGTCTTGGCGGGGATCGTCGGACTGTTGCTGACGGTGGTGCTGGGACTGCTGGTGGCCTTTCTGCGCGAGCGGAACCGTCTCCTGGAGTGCGAGGTGAAGGATCGTTCGGTGGAGCTGGCGGCCCGGCAGGCCTTTGACGCGACCTTGCTGGACACAATTCCGAGCCCGGTCTACTACAAGGACGCGGCCGGCCGCTACCTGGGCTGCAACCGGGCATTCGAGGAATTCCTCGGGGTGACGCGCGATCAGCTCATGGGCAAGTCTGTCCACATGGTGGCTCCTGGCGAGTTGGCGGCGCGGTATGCCGCCGCCGACGCGGAACTGTTCGCGCATCCGGGACGGCAGATGTATGAGTGGCGGGTGAAGGCCAGGGATGGGGCCATGCGCGATGTTGTCTTCCATAAGGCGACCTTTGATGGCGCGGATGGCTCGGTGGCGGGGATTGTCGGGGTGATCCTCGACGTCACCGAGACGAAGCGGGCCGAGGCGGAGCGCCGGGAGGTGGAGCGGGAGATGCTGCACCAGCAGCGGCTGGAGAGCCTGGGCATGATGGCGGGGGGGATCGCCCACGACTTCAACAACCTGCTGACGGCGATCATCGGGAACATTGACCTGGTGGTCAAGGCGATGGGGGAGGGGAACGCGATGGCCGGGCGGTTGGCGGCGGCGCGCCTGGCGGCCGGTCGTGCCGCCGATCTGGCGGCCAAGATGCTGGCGTATTCGGGGCGGCTGTCGGCGATGCTGGCGCCAGTGGACCTGGCCGTACTGGTGCGTCGTCACGAGGGGAGCTTGCAGGAGGCGTTGCTGCTCGGGGAGGGGGTTTTGCGCCTGCGACTGGATGCGGCGGTGCCGGGGGTGATGGCGGATGCGGGCCAGGTCCGCCAGATGTTGCTTCAGATCGTCGCCAATGCCGTCGAGGCGATTGCCGGGCGCGAGGGCGGATTCGTCGAGGTCGCCGTCGCGGAGACGACCCTTGCGGCGAGCGATGTGGCGAGGATGCCAGCCACGGCGAAGGCCTCGCCCGGACGTCATGTTTGCCTGTCGGTCATGGACAATGGCTGCGGCATGGACGCCGAGACGGTGCACCGGATGTTCGATCCCTTCTTCACGACCAAGTTCCTAGGGCGCGGACTGGGCTTGTCGGCGGTGGTCGGCATGGTCAAGCAGCATCGCGGGGCGATCCTGGTTGACAGCCGCCCCGGGGAAGGGACCACCATCCGCATCCTGTTTCCGGTGCCGGGCGAGACGGCACCGTCGTCCCTGGCGTAGTTGCCATGCCATGTCCAGGCGACAGGGGGGGGATTACGGGGATGGATGTTGCAGGCCGCGGCGGAAAGCGGCCGGAGGCTGTCCGACGACCTGCCGGAAGCAGCGGCTGAAGTAGAAGGCAGAGCTGAATCCGGTGCGGGCGGCGATTGCCTCAATGCGCAGGTCGGTGGCCATGAGCAGTTCCTGTGCGGCCGTGATCCGGCGCTGGAGGAGATAGCGGCAGGGGGCGATGCCCATGGCCTGGGCAAAGACGACATGGAAGCGGGTCGGCGAGAGCGACAGGGTGTGGGCGAGGTCGTGGCGCGAGACCGGCCGGGCCAAGTGGGATTCGATGTAGTCCAGGGCGGGCTGGATGCGGGCCCGTTCGCGGGCGGAGGGGCGGGG
>CAZBDL010000630.1:0-1753 GCA_964490525.1 uncultured Victivallales bacterium
CCTTGCCGGGCATCAGGCCGGCCCGCGACATCATCCAGGATCCCGGCTACCTCTATGCCCGGCTCCAGCGTACCAAAATCCACTTCCCGTCGCCGTTGTCTTCGATGTCCTCCCTGTCCTCATCGTCCTCTCCCTGGGCACCTCTCGCCGAACATCTCGCTGCCCATCCCCAAGTCCTTTGCATCGTGAACACCCGCCGCGATTGCCACGACCTGTACCGGCTCCTGCCCGCGGGAACCATTCATTTGTCAGCGTTGATGTGCGGCGAACATCGCACGAAGATCATCGGGGATATCAAGGCGAAGCTTCTCGCGGGCGAACCGTGCCGGGTCGTCAGCACCCAGCTCGTCGAGGCCGGGGTGGACATTGACTTTCCGGTCGTCTATCGCGCCTTGGCCGGACTTGATTCCATCGCCCAGGCCGCAGGCAGGTGCAACCGCGAAGGCCGGCTCAAGGAGTTTGGCCAGGTCCACGTCTTTGTTCCCCCAAAGTCCGCGCCGCCTGGACTTCTGCGCAAGGGCGAGGATGCCACCCGGGAACTGGCCTCGCTTGCCGACTTCGCTCCCGACTCCCCTGACGAGTATACCCGCTACTTCCGATGCTATTATGCCAAGGTCAATGACGACGGCGCCGCCTGGCTCCACGACCGCCTGGTCAAGGATGTCCAAGGCGCAACGGCCGATGAATCCTTCCGTCTCCAGTTCCGCACCGCCGCCGCCGAGTTCAACATGATTGACAACCAAGCCTATCGCCCAGTCATTGTCCGCTACCGCGATCCCGACCCCGGCCGTGACATCGATAGCGACAAGTGGATCAAGGATGTCAGGACGGTCGGGCCGAAGCGGGAGAGCATGCGCCGCCTTCAGCGCTTCACCGTCAATGTTCCCGCCCGCCTGGCCGAGGCCATGCTGCGCCACGGCATGCTCGAGGAGATCCATCCCGGCATCCTCGCCCAGGCCCAGCTTTCCATCTACAAGGACGACATCGGCTTGGATGTCTTCCGCCAGGAGTCGAGCGCCGAGGATTTCTTTGTCTGACAACCATAACCCGGGAGGTCGCGATGAGGGGCTTCTGTCTTGAGGTGGAGGGCGAGTTCGCCTGCTTCACTAGACCGGAAATGAAGGTGGAAAGGGTCAGCTACGACGTCATTACGCCGTCTGCCGCCCGCGCCATCTTCGAAGCCATCTTTTGGAAGCCCGCCATCAAGTGGCGGGTGACCCGCATTGAGGTGCTGAACCCGATCCGCTGGGCCTCGGTCCGGCGCAACGAGGTCGGCAAGACCGCCTCGCCCCGGTCCGACGGCATCTTCATCGAGGATGACCGCCAGCAACGCGCCGGCCTCATCCTGCGCGACGTCAAGTACCGAATTCACGCCGAGTTCGAGTTCATCCCCCCCGAGCAGCGCGGCAAGGTCGCCAATCCGACGCCGGAATGGCTGGTGGACCAGGAGGACGCCTGCGAACTTCGCAAGGACGAGTCCCCCGCCAAGTACGCGGCGATCTTCGAGCGCCGGGCGAAAAAGGGGCAGTGCTTCAACCAGCCCTACCTCGGTTGCCGCGAGTTCTCCTGCGCCTTCCGCCTGGTCGATCCGCAGGCCGATCCGGCCTCCCCCGTCACCGACTCCCGCGACCTCGGCTGGATGCTCTACGACCTCGACTTTTCCGATCCCAACGACATCAAGCCCATGTTCTATCGCCCGGAAATGAAGGACGGCGTCATCATCGTCCCGGCCCCCAACTCCCCGGAGGTCCGC
>CAZBDL010000631.1:0-1742 GCA_964490525.1 uncultured Victivallales bacterium
CAGGTTGCGCCGCTCGGTCTGCAGCATGTCGTCGTGCAGGCCGCGGTCGCCCAGATCCACGTAGTGGCCGAGGATCTCCGCGAAGGCCGCGGGATTATCCGCCGCATAGGCATCGATCGCGGCGATTCGCTCATCCAAGGGGGACGCCGATGGCGTCGGCGGCAAGGCTGGCGCAACCGCGGGAGCCAAGGTCGGCGCCTCGGGCACCTCGGGCGCTTCGGCCACCGCCGGCACCGCCGTCGGCACCGCCGTCGGCACGGGATCCGCGCCTGGCGAGGCCTCGGCCACGGCGGGCTTGCCGACCGGACGCGGACGGGCAGTGGGGCGGAACAGGACAAAGGCGGCGACCGCCCCCAGCACCACCAACACCACCAAGGCCATGGCCCCGAGGATCACCCGCTTGGCCTCCGCCTCCCGGGCCGCGGCCGCCGCCGCGGCCACCTGCGGCGCCGGCACAGGACGGCGCCAGCGGCGGTTCAGCGTATTGATCTGCATGCTCACCGGCGCCAACTTGGCCACCGTCTCCGTCGGATCCTGGCGCGGCACCTGGGGCACCGTGTCGCCAGGGACTTTCTTCCGCCGCGACGGCATCGCCTGCAGAAATCCTCCCGCGGGCAACCCGACCGGGTCGAAGGCCCCGGTCTGGGCCCCGGCCGAAACGCTCTTGCGGATGACGTCGGTGACCGACAGCTTGGCCGCCCCCGCCCCGACATGCAACGTCTTGTCGATCAGCCCGATCACCTCATCCCAGCTCGACGGGCGCCCCGCAGGATCGCGCGCCATCAGGCGCTGGACCAGGCGCCCCAGCTCCTCCGGCGCTTGCGGGGCATGCGTCCGCACCTCCGGCAACGGCGCGGCGGCGATCTCGCCGGGCGCCACATCCTCATACGGGTCATGCCCAGTGTTGAGCAGGTAAAGGATGCCCCCCAACGCATAGATGTCGACCGCCGGGGTGTCCGCCAACCCGGCATCCAGGAACTCCGGACTCATGTAGTGGCAGTCCCAGATGTTGAAGCCGTGCTGGAGCAGCGACTGGTCGGCCAGCAGGAACGGCGAGAGGCCCATGTTCGTGATGCGCACGTTCCAGTCGTCCCGTAGCCGCAGGTTGTGCGGAATCAGGTTCTGGTGGACCATCCCGTCCTTGTCCCAGGCCGCCCGCAGGGCCGTGGCGATGTTGCGCGCCACCAGCAGCGTCAGCTGCGGCTCGAGCAGCTCTCCAGGCCGCGTGAAGCGGGAGAGGTTGTGCGCGTCGCGCAGATACTCGAAGACAAAGTAGACCTTGCCCGAGACCACCGACCGGTCCAGGAGCCGCGGAAACTCCGGCATGTTCAGCGAGCCGCCCTTGATGACCGTCTCGACAAACGCCCCGAAGTCCGTGACCCGCTTCAGGAAGAAGCGCGTCGGCACCCGGATCACCACCGTCTGGCCCGTGTTCGCCGACTGCCCCACCGCCTGGTAGGTCGTCCACAGCAGGCTGTTCGCCCGCACCGCCTCAATCTGGTAGCCGTGGTAGAACGAGCCGGTCGGAAGGAGCGGATCCGGCACGGCCTGGACAGTCGTGCACAACGGACATTGCACCAGTTCGCCGATGAACTGGTAGTCCGCCTGGATTTCCTGTCGGCAATTGGCACAACGGAAGTTCAGCATGGCAATCCCCTGATGGTGAAATCGATGCGCGGCAAGTGCAAGGACAAACAAAGGGCTGGCAAAACCAGCAGGAAGCCTATAAAGGCCGAATGAGC
>CAZBDL010000632.1:0-1737 GCA_964490525.1 uncultured Victivallales bacterium
TCTATGCCGCCGCCGCCGAGCATGCCGCCGCCTGCGGCATCATCATCGCCGACACCAAGTTCGAGTTCGGCATCGATGCCCAGGGCCACATGGTCCTCGCCGACGAGGTCCTCACCCCCGACTCCAGCCGCTTCTGGCCGCGCGACCAGTACCGCACCGGCAGCAATCCCCCGAGCCTCGACAAGCAGTACGTCCGCGACTGGCTCGACAGCGTCGGCTTCAATCATCAGCCGCCCGCCCCCGAGCTTCCTCCCGAGGTCGTCGCCAAGACCCGCGAGAAGTACCTCGAGGCCTACCGCCAGATCACCGGCGGCCCCCTCGACTGAGGGCGGTCCCCCGGTGGCCGCAGCCTAGTTTCCCGCCCCCCCGCCACACACTCACCATACCCACACCCAACAGGAGGAAGCCCGACCATGCAGCTCGCCAATCTCAAGAATCCGGCCCTCAAGTCCTGGATCCAGGAATGGGCCGACCTGTGCACGCCCGACGCCGTGGTCATCTGTGACGGCTCCCGGCGCGAGTACGATGAGATGTGCAACCTGATGACCAAGACCGGCACCTTCATCAAGCTGGACAACCCCCCGAACTCGTTCCATTGCCGCTCCGACCTGAGTGACGTCGCCCGCGTCGAGGACCGCACCTTCATCTGCTCCGAGCGCCAGGAGGACGCCGGCCCGACCAACCACTGGAAGGCCCCGGCCGAGATGCGCGAGATCTTCCGCGGCCTCTTCAAGGGCTGCATGAAGGGCCGCACCATGTTCGTCATCCCCTTCAGCATGGGCCCCGTCGAGTCGCCCATCGCCAAGTTCGGCATGGAGATCACGGACAGCGCCTACGTCGTCGTCAACATGCACATCATGACCCGCGTCAGCGACGCCATCGTCGCCAAGGTCGAGGCCGGCGCCGAATTCGTCAAGTGCGTCCATTCCGTCGGTGCCCCGCTGGCTGACGGGCAGGCCGACGTCCCCTGGCCCTGCGCCCCGATGGAGAAGAAGCACATCAGCCACTTCCCCGAGACCCGCGAGATCATCTCCTTCGGCTCGGGCTACGGCGGCAACGCCCTGCTGGGCAAGAAGTGCTTCGCCCTGCGCATCGCCTCGGTCCAGGCCCATGACGAGGGCTGGCTCGCCGAGCACATGCTCATCCTCAAGCTCACCAGCCCGCAGGGCAAGGTCAAGTACGTCGGCGCCGCCTTCCCCTCCGCCTGCGGCAAGACCAACCTCGCCATGATGGAGCCCACCCTCCCCGGCTGGAAGGTCGAGACCATCGGCGACGACATCGCCTGGATGAAGTTCGACGCCGACGGCCGCCTGCGCGCCATCAACCCCGAGGCCGGCTTTTTTGGCGTCGCCCCGGGCACCTCGATGAAGTCCAACCCGAACGCCATGCGCACCGTCGCGAAGGGCAACTCCATCTTCACCAACACCGCCATCACCATGGACGGCGATGTCTACTGGGAAGACATGGACACGGTGCCCGAGACGGCGGTCGATTGGGAGCGGCGCCCCTGGCAGAAGGGCTCCAAGCGCAAGGCCGCCCACCCCAACGCCCGCTTCACCGCCCCCGCTCGCCAGTGCCCGGTGATCGCCCCCGAGTGGGAGGATCCGGCCGGCGTGCCGATCGACGCCTTCCTCTTCGGCGGCCGCCGCGCCAGCGTCGTCCCCCTCGCCAACGAGGCGACCGACTGGGAGCATGGCGTCTTCCTCGGCGCGACCATGGCCTCGGAGATGACCGCCG
>CAZBDL010000633.1:0-1731 GCA_964490525.1 uncultured Victivallales bacterium
CGTGCCCGCCTATCCCCAGGAGGGCAAGAACGGCACGGTCGATGCGCCGGTCGGTGGCCTGCACCTGGCCTGGTTCACCCGGGACAAGGGCGACTTCCGCCTGCTGGCCGACGGCCTGCTGGGGCTCAGCGTCATCCCGCCGGGAGCGGCCAGCGTCGACTGCCGCCTGTCCGTGCCCTCCGCCATCGAGCCGGGCGACCCCCTGTCCGCCCTGGCCATCGTCTACAACTTCACCGATGCGCCGGCGTCCTGCGCGGTCTCATTGTCGGTGCAGCAGGACAGCCAGTACTTCAACGCCCCGCCGCCGGATCCGCGGCATGGCACCGACCATGCCAGTCGGGCGAAGAGCTGGGTGGAGTACGACGGCAAGCGCATCGACGACGATTCGCTGACCAATCCCGACGCCTTCGAGGGCCATGCCACGCCCTGGATCAACAACCACTTCACGGAGGCCTTCCAGGTGGTCGACCTGGGCCAGGTGCGCGAGCTCAACCACCTGGTCTACGAGTCGGGTGACGCCAACTGGGCCTGGAAGCTCGACCTCGCCGCGTCCGTCGACGGGCAGGAATATTTTCCGGCCGAGGGACTTCAGGGGATCGACCTGCATGGCCGGCATGGCCGCATCGAGCTGCCGGTGTCCACTCCGGTCAAGGCGCGCTTCCTGCGCCTGCGCTATCATGCGGACGGCGAGGTCAAGCCGATCTTCCGCATGGGCCGATCCCTGCGCGCCTACGACGGACTGGCGGACGAGGCCATGGACCTGCCTGCGGTTGGCCCGGCGGTGGGCGAGGCCGCCGTGTCGGTCGAGGTGCCTCCCCGGTCGCCGGCGGTGGTGCCGTTGTGTCCGGTCGAGGCCCTGCCGCCGGGAGGCTACTTCGTCGGGGTGCGCACCCGCATCGGTGACGAGACCAAGATCGCCTACGAGCACTGTTCGGCCTTTGCCGCGCCAGAGCCGCAGACCCCCGCCCTCGCTTCGCGCTTCGGCGTGAACAGCGGGGACATGACGCTAGCCCCCGCCATGCGCGGGGTCGGCATGGGCTGGGTCCGCTTCGAGAACATGAAGTGGCCGATGTGCTCGCCGGAGCCCGGCGTCTACCGCTTCGACGGCACGGTCCAGCCGTGGGTCGTCAACCACGACCTGATCTTCAAGACCTACCGGGACAATGGCCTCGAGATACTCCCCTACCTCTTCCAGGTGCCTGCCGCCCTGGGCACGGCGCCGCCGGAGGTCCAGGGCGGACGACGCCAATGCTATCCGCCCAAGGATCTCTCGCTGTATGGCGAGTTTGTCTTCCAGACGGTGGCGCGCTACGGCGCGAAGCGCCACCCCGCCGAGGCGTTGCTGTCGCCGGACAAGGTCTCCGGGCTGGGCTACTGGAAGGTCGTCGAGCTGTGGAACGAGCCGAACCTCTGCCATCCGAACTGGGGGGCCTGGATCGGGACGATGGCGCAGTACTACGAGATGTTCCGGCATGGGGCGGAGGCGGCCAGACGGGCCGACCCGGACATCCTGGTGAGCAACGCCGGCTTCGCGGGGATGACCTTCGAGCTGGTGGACACCCTGCGCCAGCACCGTTATCCGGACGGCAAGACGCCGCTGGACTTCTGCGACATCGTCAATGTCCACTACTACAGTGGCCGGGTGCCGCCGGAGATCGCCTCGGTCGACACCAATGTCCAGCGCGATGCGGGGGCCAAGGGCGAGCGGTTCTTCGAGGACGACCTCAAGGA
>CAZBDL010000634.1:0-1727 GCA_964490525.1 uncultured Victivallales bacterium
GTCGCGGTCCCAGAGGATGGCGGGACGCGGGCCGTCGGTGTCCAGGCGGATCCGGTAGAAGCGGGCCACGCGGACATGCCGGGTCTGGAGGCGACCGACGGCGCGCTCGATGCAGGGGCCGGTCTTGAGCCGTCCGGACGACACCCTCCGGACAAGCCGCCCGAGCTCGTCGAGGAACCGCCCCTCCGCGGAGCTGCGGATGGCCATCTCCTTGTGGCGCCGCCCGGCGCTCTTGCACAGGACCAGGCGCTCGGGGGCGGCCAGGCCGCCCTCTCCGGCATCCAGGTCGACGTGCCGGACCAGCACCTCCTCGTCGTCCCTGCGCCCGGGGATCGGGGCGAAGCCGTCATGCCCGAACCATTCGCGCCACGTCGACCGGGAGGTTCGCCGGTCGTTGACCAGGTAGTGGAAGCCGAGGCGGCGCAGTTCGGCCAGGTTGTCCTTGCCGGCCAGGCCGCCGTCGACGACCACGGTGGGCGGCTCGCGCATCGCCAGCCCGTCGCCCAGGGACGCCGCGTGCAGGCTCCGGGCCATCTCCGGCAAGGTCTTGCTGTCGTTGGTGTTGCCCGCGAACGTCCGGTGCAGCACCTCGAACCCGAACTCGTCGAACACCACGCCGACGACCACCTGCGGGCAGTCGCTGCGCATCTGCTTGTTCTTGCCCCGGCGGGCCTTCGGGTTGGCCTCGCAGGCGCCTTCGAAGTGGAAGTTGGTCAGGTCGTACAGGAAGATCGTCCGGTCCAGCCCGAAGTGACTGCCCAGCCGGTTCCGCAGGCCCGCCTCGATCTCGCTGCGGCTGGCCAGCAGCCGGTCGCCGGCGCGGTAGTAGCGCTGCACGCCTCCGGCGCACACCCCGGTGCCCAGCAGGTCCGGCAGGCTGCTGTGCCCGAGCCAGTGGTAGAACCCGTGCTCGCTCTGCGGTTCCGCCAGCCGCCCCAGGACCAGGGCGCAGGCCGCCTGGCGCTGCCCCGGCGAGAAGCCGAGCCCGCAGAGCAGCCCGTCCATGTCCAGCGAGCGCCAGGCGTGCAGGCCGGCCAGGAGGGGGCCAAGGATGGTCGAGTGCGAGTGCTCGATCCGGTCCGCCAGCACGCCGTCGAGCACCTCGCCGACGGCCGACGAGTCCTCGTCGCAGCGCCGCCGCTCCACCGCCAGGACGATCCGGTCCTCCCACTCCAGCGCCTCGGGAGGCAGCTCGGGCGGGATCAGCAACGGCTTGCCGGAAAGGCGGGCCGACACGCGGGTCGCCAGCGCGTCGAACCATGCCTCGGGAAGCTCGGCGTCGCCCAGCGACAGGACGACCCGGTGGCGCGGGCTTCCGCCCCCTGCCGGACGGTAGGACTCCAGCAGCTGGAGGCAACGCCCTGTCCGCGACATCTTTCGGTGGAAGTACATGCCGGAACTATGCACCACGCCCGAAATCAGTCAAGCGCTTCAATAGTAACTACAAAGTCGATTTTGCGGGCCGCCACACTCAAAATGGAAAATCGCTGAGAATCGCATTGAGTTCAAAAAATATTTTCAGCGACAGCAAAGTGTTGAAGTTGGGCTAAGTACATAAGGAATGGTGTTTCGGCCCAAGGCAATTGGCCGACCCGCGCTCATGGCATCGCGGAAGGGGTTCCCGCTTGACGGGCATGGCATTCAATGTATACTTCCTGTATACAGATGGGAGGATGTGCCATGCAGGCGACAGTGGTGGATCTGCGGTACCGCATGAACGACGTCCT
>CAZBDL010000635.1:0-1719 GCA_964490525.1 uncultured Victivallales bacterium
CGGCCACCTTGCCGAAGGGGGCGCTGAACGGGACGGTGGTCCTGGACAACGGCGTAGGCCTGGCCGCCGGCGACATGCCGACCGGCGATTGAGGCGTTGCTGCCCGGACGGAATGCCGTGACGGCAAGCCTCTCGTCCGCATTGCGTGACCCCCGGCTTGACGCTGGGGTCTTGCCCCCTTACAATAGACTGTGAAGATCCCAGTTTGCGGCTAGTCCAAAGCAATGCGCGGGCGGAGTCTGCGGGACTGGCGTAGACCGTCGAAGCCAACCTGAAAAATCTGCATTGGAACGTCATGCCATGAAATTGGAACTCACCAGCCTTGAAAACGCGACAGCTTCGCTGGAACGCTCCATCAATGCCGCAAGCGCACATGAGGCGACCCTCCCCTTTGAAATCAAGGAGGCCGTCCGTAGCGGCATCATTCAGAATTTCGAGGTTGCGTATGAACTGTCGTGGAAAATGATGAAGCGGTGGATTGAGACGAACGTCAGCGCCACAGCGGTCGATGGCGTCACCCGCCGCGAGTTGTTCCGGCAGGCCGCCGAAAACCGCCTGATTGACGATGTGGACCTGTGGATGGGCTTTCACGCGGCACGCAACGAAACCTCGCACACATACAACCACGAGACGGCGGAGGAGGTCGGCGCCAGCGCCGAACGCTTCGTTGCCGCCGCCCGGTCCCTCCTCGCCTTTCTTCAGGCCAACAATGATTGATCTCGCGCCAGATCACATGGAAATAGTCCGTCGACTGCTGGCGGCGCATGTGCCCGAATGCGAAGTCCGCGCCTTCGGCTCGCGCGTGACCGGGAAAACCAAGCCCTACTCCGACCTTGACCTCGCTCTGCTCGGCCCAACTCGGCTGCCCATCGCGCGACTGGCCGCCTTGCGTGAGGCCTTCGCGGAGTCGGAACTGCCCATCCGCGTCGACCTGCTCGACTGGCACGCCGTCTCGGAGAGTTTCCGCTCCGTCATCGCCGCACAATGCGAGGTCTTGCGCCGTCCCGGGAGGCTGGCCATGATCAAGATGCGCGACGAATTTCTCAGCGACGAGGATCTCGACCTCCGTTCGCTTTCCGATGACGAGCTGGATCGCGTCTGGACCGAATGGCTCAAGGCCGCTCAGGTCACCAACGATCAAGACCGCCATGAATATTCCCATGGCGTCTTCATCCGGGAGCCGGACGTTGACGATGTCCCTGCCGACTGACGCGCGACGCGCGGACGGCCAGCCGCGACGGTATGTCCTGTCCGCGGCATGAGCCTCGTCAGGGCGGGGGTTCCGGGATGCGCTCCGGACCAGGGAAACGCCTCTCAAACTCTTCCCGGGTGGCGATGGCCTTGAAGCCGATGGGGTAATCCTCACCCTCCGCACGGATGAGGAATGGATGTTCCCGCTCATGGGGGTGACGATAGGATGAGGGGCCGGTGAAATCAAGCATCCAGCGGGCGGCTCAGCGGATGGTGGCCTCGACCTGGACGGTCCGGCCGATATCTTCGGAGCGGAAGGGGATCAGGTTGCCGTCGACCGGCCGGCCGTCAACGACGAGGGTCACCGTGCCGGAGGGCTTGCGGGTGGGATTGCGGACGGTGATCTCGTAGGTGACGTCGCGGAAGCGCCGGGTGACATGGTAGGACGGCCAGGTGCGGGGGATGGCGGGGGCGAGGCGCAGGCCGTCGAAGTCGGGGCGGATGCCGAGGATGCCCTGCATGGCGCCG
>CAZBDL010000636.1:0-1678 GCA_964490525.1 uncultured Victivallales bacterium
GACAGTCCCAATGGATCCCGCGCGCCCATTCCTGGACGTAGAGGTCGAGCCCGAAATGACGGCAAATGTCGTACCGGTCGACGCATGAGGCCGGCAATCCCTCGCCATGCCAGCGCTCAATCGTCTTGTCCCACCATCCCGCCCATTCGACCAGCGGCAACCGATCGGGAGGACGAAAGTCCATCACCGCCTGGAACCGTTCGCGTGTGTTCATTACCACATCCCCTTCACCAGAACGCCCAACCTTCAACCTTCAAACGCCACACTGTTCTCTTTATGCATTGAGTGTTGAGCGTTGAACGCTCACCTCCTAGGCCCCGACGCGCGGTTGGAACGGCCGGTCGGTGTCGGTGCGCAGGCACCACTCGACCAGGCGCAGCAGCAGGTCCTGCACGATGCCATCGTATTGCTTGTCCCCATAGAGGTTGCGAAGTTCGTCCGGATCCTCCTTGAGGTGATAGAGCTCGTTGCCGCCAGTCAGGCGAATGACCAGCTTCCATTCATCCGTGCGCACCATCTTGGCGCGGGCCATGGTCTCGGGGTGGTCGCGGTAGACCCGCTGCTTGCCATGAGTGGCCGGGACCGTGCGGCCATGCTTGTCGACATGCTCGACCTCGACGTTGAAGCGCCGGATCATCGCCTCCTCGTGGCCGCCGTCGGCGAACACCGCCTCCTTGCGCCGTTCGCCGCGGATGGCCGGGAGCAGCGACGTGCCATGGATCACCCACTGCTCGTCGGGCGCAATGCCAAGCAGCTCAAGGACAGTCGGGGCGATGTCGACGTGCTCGGTCAGGCTGTCCACCCGCACCCCCGACGGCAGGCACGGCGCATAGAGCGTCTGCGGCACATGCAGGATGCAGTCCTGCATCGCCGTGTCCCACTTCTCGACCAGGCCGTACTGTCCGGCGAAATCGCCATGGTCGACCCAGAACATGACGATGCTGTTCGCCAGCAGTCCCTCGGCCTCGACGGTGTCGAGCACCTGCCCGATCAGCGTGTCAAGCTTCGTGACCATGCCATAGTAGACCGCCTGGATGCGGCGGAAGTCCGCGTCCGTGGCATGCTCGCCGGCGCGGATTTCGCGCATCTTGCGCAGCGGCAGCGGGGCGTTCTCCGGCAGGTCGTGCGGGAAGGCCCGGATCTTGGCCGGATCGTACATCGAGAAGTACGGCTCCTCCACCTGGTAGGCCGGATGGGGGGCGCCAAAGTTCAGGTGCAGGTAGAAGGGCCGGGAACGGTCGCGAACCGTCGTCAGGTAGTGGATCGCCTGGCGCGCCCGCACATCATCCGTGAAGCCGCCGCGCGGGCCGGGCGGACAGTCAACCTCGTAGTTGACCGCCTTGCCGCCGACCTTGCGCCATGCTCCCTGCGCCGCGGGCGCCTCGCTGACGAAGCGGTCGAAGATCCCCTCGGTGAAGGAATGGTAGTCGGGGATGCTCTCGCCCTTCTTGTTGTTGCCGTCGTAGAGCTTCTCGAAGACGTGGTTGTGCCCGAAGTAGGCCGCCTCGTAGCCGTGGGCCATCAGCGTCTCCATCAGGTTCGGGTCGCCCGGACGCAGCAGGTTGGTCTCGTTGACCGTGCGGATGCCGTCGGTGTGCGAGTACCGCCCGGTCATCATCGCGATGCGCGAGGGCACGCACTTGCCGTGCACCGTGAAGTGGTGGGTGAAGACGACGCC
>CAZBDL010000637.1:0-1674 GCA_964490525.1 uncultured Victivallales bacterium
AAGTCGTTGACATGGAGCGGAAGGCCGTCGGCGGCGTCGGCGGCGGCGCGGAGCCAGCCGGCCGCCATGCCCTCGGGCAGTTCCTGCCAGCGGTCGGAATGGGCGGGCTCGTTGATGGCGTCCCATTCGTCCACGAGTCCGCGGGTGGCGGCGGCGATGTCGGCGATGTGCTCCCGCACCAGGGCGTCGAGCGCCGCAGGGTCGGCATTCCTGGCGCTGGCGGGCAGCCGGGGGGTGTTCGGCCAGACGAGACAATGGCCGCGCACCCGGAAGTCCCGCTCCTTCAGCCAGCGCAAGGCGGCGAGGGTCGCCTGCCGCGAGTATCGCGGATTCTCGGCGAGCCATTCCGGCCACTTCAGGTCGTTCTCGGTGACGGCGGCATTGAACAGCTCCGCGAGGACGGCGCGGTAGCGGACATTGTCCGCGCGCCAGGCGGCGAAGTCGAAGTCCGGATTCCTCGCGAAGGGGCGGATGTCATGGTCCACCAGGCGGGCCGCCACCACGGCCGTGCCGAAGGGGTAGGCATGGCGCTGCTGGGCGACATGCACGGTGGCCCCGGGGACGGCCACCCCATGGGCATCGACGATGCGGATGCGGAGGTTGGCCTGGCGGTGACGCCGGATGCGTTCCGCCGCCTCATGCCGCCATGGCGCATCGGCATCCTCGCCGGGATAGCTGCGTCCGGCGTAGGGTGCGACCGCGGCGGGATCGGCCTCCGGGCCATGGTTGAACAGGCGCAGGTTGCGGATGGCGAAGGGAGTGGCCGCGCCGTAGGGATAGATGGCGAGGCCGAGGGGGGCGGGCGGCACCGTGCGTGGCGTCCGCCATGTCCTGACCTGGGGCGTCCAGGCGGCATCGACGCAGGCTTGGGCCAGGAGGGCACCGCCATGGCCATCGCCGCCAAGCCGGACGGCAAGCATTGCCGGAGCCCCCTGGGCATCTGCCGACCGGGCCTCGAAGTGCAGGGAGAGGAGGTCGCCCGGCTGTGGCCTCATGGCCACGGGGAAGCGCAACGGCGCGTCGCGATGGCCGCCTGCGGGCTTGTGCGGATCGATCCGCCAGGCCCCGGCCACGGATTCCAGCGCGAGGATGGCGGCGAGGCTGGTGCCGCCAGTGCACGGCTCGCCCAGCAAGTCCTCAGGCGATCCGGCGGCCAGCGACCGGCAGACCATGCACAAGGCCATGGCAAGGAGGGCCGAGGCTATCCCCCGGCGGCGGGGCGCCGACGCTTGCCGTTTGCCGTTGCGTATGTGCTTCCTCCCCCATCCGGGGACGCCGAAGTGCAGGAGATCCCCCGGCCGCATCTCGCGTCGGGCGATGACCTGGGCGGGGCGCAGACATTCGTACGGGCCATCGTGGACGGTCATGTCACGGCCTTGCGGCAGTGGTGGCAAGCGAAAGGGATGGGGCGCCGTTGCCGTCAATGCTTCGCCGGGTCGTAGAAGAGCAGGTGCGCGCGGGAGAAGTAGGCGGAAGCGGCATGTCCGTCGAAGAAGTTGTAGTTCGCGAATTTCTCATGGCGCATCGGCGCGCCGCCATAGCGGAATCCATAGGTGGAGGAGGCGTCGGTGGGGTCGGTGGTGATCTGGGACTGGATGCCGCCGTAGATGTTGGAGTCGCCCTGCAGGCCGCGCTGGGCGGTGAGGGAGATCTTGCTGAGGCGGGGAAAGACCC
>CAZBDL010000638.1:0-266 GCA_964490525.1 uncultured Victivallales bacterium
CCTTGGCGCCGCCTTCACGGTAGCCGGTGCGCGCCAGTTCGCGCCCTTCGGCATCAAGCAGGAGGACCGTCGGAAATCCCTCCACGCCATATTTTTCCGCCAAAGCCATGTTGCTGCGCTGCTGCGCCTCGGACAAGGGATTGCGCCGGGGAAAGTCGACCAGCAGGAGGACCAGGGAATCCTGCGCGAAAGCCTTGAACTCGGGTTGCGAGAAGACCTCCTGATCCAGGCGGATGCACCATCCGCACCAATCCGATCCCGAGAAG
>CAZBDL010000638.1:276-1673 GCA_964490525.1 uncultured Victivallales bacterium
CACCCGCCGCTCGGCCGCCTGCCTCTGGGCTTCCGCAAGATCAGTCAGCCAGCCTTCACCAGCGGCCTGCACGGAGACGGCAGCCAAGCATGCGCCAAGCGCCGCCAACAGAAACCGTGACGCCTTCATCATCGCACCTCGCATTGTCGGCTTGGGGATCCTCGTCAAGTAGGACACGCCATACGCGGATAAAGTTCCGCTATGGCCAAACGACGCCCATGTCCCGGCCGTCGGAGGCCTTGCCGGATCCGGGGACGCCCGGCACCAGGCGCCAGTCGCCGGCGACGGCATTGGCGAACTGCGGCCGGACATGGAGGTTGTTCTTGGTCCGGCAATAGCGGCGCAGGCGGGTGGCCCGGTCGACCACCGTGCGGGTGGCGATCGGCGCTCCCTCCGCCTCCTGCAGCGCGGCCAGCCCGCTGTTCGCGTGCCAGAGGCAGTGATGGACCAGCCGGTCGCGCGCACCCGCCTCCGACGAGAAGAGGATGCCATAGGTGTTCCCGTGGATGATCGAATCGGCAATCTCGACCGAGCCGGCCGTCATTTCCATCCGGATGGCCGTCTCGATCCCGCGCTTCGGGGCCAGGAAGGTGCAATGACGAAAAATCAGCCCCTGTCCTTCCTTGAGGGACAAGCCGCGGAACAGGCAATTCTCCGCGAGCAGTCCCTCGCTGCGGTTCAGGCGCACCTCCTGATCGTCGAACCGGCACTCGCGCAAGACGGTGCGCCGGGCCGAAGGCTCGATCAGGAGCTGCCCCTTGGCCACGGTCAGGCCACGGACTTCGACGCCATGGGCGAGGATCATCAGGGTTCCCTCGAAGACGACCCCGGGGCCACCCCCCAGGACGACATCATTGACCGCCAGGTCCAGACGCGGCAACTGATATGTGCCCGCCGGCAAGGAGAATTCCATCCCGGTCTGGGCCTTCTCCATGGCCAGGCGCAATCCCTCGCCGGTGGGCGGATCGACCACCACGACAGGACGCGCGACCACCTCGATCGGGGATCCGATCATCCGCTCGCAATACAGGGCGACCTCGTTGAGCAGGTTGGCGTTCTCCTTGGCAAAGTCGCCTTCACCATGGGCCAGGGCGAAGGCCTTCAGCCCGGAGGCCAGCTTTTCGGCATCCGCCGCCGACAGGCGCTTGCGGGTCAGCTCCAGGAGAAGCTGCGCCGGCTGCGCCGGATCGAAGGCGAATCCATTCTCCTTGAGCAGGCGCTGAAAGGCCATCGACGCCTCCCGCCGTGCGACCTCCTGGTTGAGCGTGGTGGCCAACGGGCCCGGCAGACGGGAGAACGCCTCGCGGGCGGGCGCCACCTCGCCGCGGCCGAAATGCGCCAGGCCGAGCAGTAGGGCATCGTCGGCACCAATCCCGGCAATGGCGGCGGGACCCGCC
>CAZBDL010000639.1:0-1672 GCA_964490525.1 uncultured Victivallales bacterium
GCGTCTGTTCGAGCCTCCCAACTGAGGCACCCGGCCATGGCGGCGTCGATCTTGTTCGGGCTGTCCCGCCTGTCCTTGCGGATCAGCCAGAGCACCTTGTCTTCCTCGTCACGCATCGGCAGGTCATGCCGGTAAGCGTTGGCGATGTGCCGATCCATACTCTCGTTTCCATCGTGGGAGAGGCTGCCATCCGTGATGGCCGTGTGATAGTTCTCCAGCGCGTAGGTCATCGCCTTACGGCGGTTCGTCCACCATTCGACCACACGCTCAGAGCCGTATTTCCCGGCCCAGGCCGCCACCCATGACTGCCAGTAGGGCGGGTCAGCGTACATGCGCCACACGTTCCAGCGATCGAACGCCGCGGCGACCGTCATGTCGATCTCCTCGACTGGGGCCTGCCAGTTCGCATCACCAAACGGGCACTCCCACACGCCGAGCACCCACTGGTATCCTGTGCGTACGTGCGTCGCCACCAGAGCCACTGCGTCGCGGAACATGGCGCCGTCGAAACCGAGTGTGATCAGGTCGCCGTCCTGGACCGGGCTTTCGGCGGCCTTGAGTTGCCGCCAGCGCTTGATGTCGAAGGCCTTGGCGCTGCCCTTGACCAGGCGGTTGCACCAGACGCGCTCCCAGTAGGCGCGGTCGGTGTCGGGGTCGCGCCACAGCTCGACGATTCCATCAAGGCGTTGTTCCGCCCGCTCCCAATTGGCCGCCGGTCCCATGGCCTCCAGGGCGGCCGCCCGGGCGCCCTCTTCGGTGTCCAAGTCGTGCTCGTCGCTGGCTTGGCGGTGGAAATAAAATAACTGGGCGTCTTTGACCCGGCCGTCGGCGACGGCCTGAGCGTACTGCATCGTAGCTTCTGCCACCGACCCGGTACCGGGTTCAGGTGCGGTCGTGATCTCCAGCGCCCAGGCGTCGGCGAGGTAGCGCTTGGGCAAGTTGGCCCGCATCGTTTGAGCCGCTTTCTGAAGTCGGGGCAGCGTCCACCAGTGGGTCTCATCGAACACGCAGAACGTGGTCCTGGCGCCATCACGGGCGGACGGGGCCGCCGACAGGCTGACGACCTTGCCGTCACCGCCGCGGCGCATGATCCTGTCCAGGCCGATGTCAAAATCGCCGGCTATGGGACTCTCTTCGAGGATGGCCTTCAGGGCGCCATAGCACAGCTCGCCACTCTGCTCCTCAGTGTACGCCACCAGGGGAATATAGGGGTCAGTGACCGGACCACCCAGGGGGTTGCCTTTCCTGTCAAACCCCACACAGCGAACCGGGGCCTCATGGTGCAGCTCGGCCGCTGCGATCCAGGCGGCTAGTTCGGTCTTGGCCAGGCCCTTGGCCAGGCTGATGCCGACTCGTTTGAACCGCCGGCGCCCGGCCTGGGGATGGCCACGGGGGAACACCTCGTACATGCGCCAGATCAGGGCTCGCTTCTCGTCATCGAGCACGGCCGGCGTCCCTCTCAGGTCGCCCGGGCCGAAGACCAGGCACTGCTCGATCCAGTCGCAGACCTGGGGGCCCAGAGTAGGCCAGGGCCTGTCGTCCATGGGCACCATCAATACACTCACTTGACCACCCCAAGAATGCCGCGGGGGTCCTTGCTGCTGGGATGCCTCACCGGCTGGTTCTGCTGCCGGTCTGGTTCAGGCTCTCGCTCGACCGTCCACTGCAGCCG
>CAZBDL010000640.1:0-1668 GCA_964490525.1 uncultured Victivallales bacterium
TTGGGGCGGTCCTCGCACCATTCGGCGGCATTGCCGAGGAGGTCGTGGAAGCCCTGGGCGTTGGCGGTCTTGGTGGCCACGGGCTGGGTGGTGCCGCCAGCGCTGTCGTAGCACCAGATGTCTTCGGGACTGCGCGCGGGCCGGCCGGGTCCGAGCATGGCCCTGAACTCGGCGGCGGTGGGCAGGCGGAAGCCGTCGGCACGGGGATCGGTCACCGGCAGGAAGACGCCGCCATCCCGGGCAACCTCGCCTTTGCCGCCGGCCGCCCAGAGCTCGGCGGGGATCATCTGCAGGGGCCGGCCGCGGAAGCTGGCGCGCAGGGGCTTGGTGCGGGCCTCGTCCTCGTAGTAGACCGGCCTGCGGCCGGTCCATTCGGAGAGGGCGTTGCACCAGATCCGCGCATCATGGCAGGACATGCCGGTGGCCGGTTCGTCCGGGGCATGGCCGCCAGGCAAGCCCCACGGGGCGAAGCCGCGGAAGGCCATCGAGCCCATCTGGCCGCGGTGGTCGAAGACGTAGCCCTTGGCTTCGGCCCAGGCGCGGACCTGCCGCCACTGCTCGTAGGTGATTTCGGTGGCTCCGGCCTCGATGCTGGCGACGGGAACGGCGACCATGGGGATTTCGGGCGGCGCGGTGGGCGCGCCTGCCCCGGGCAGGCGTTCGCCCCGGCGGAAGCTCCAGGTCGGGACATCGTCGGCCTGGTTGGCGGGTGGCGCGGGGAGACCGGCCTCGCGGCGCAGGACGCGGAGGCCGACGTTCCAGATGCCGTTCCACGGCTCCTCGCCCCAGGGCGTGGCGGCCTGGGCTGGCGGCGCCATGCTGCGGAAGTCGCCGCCGGCCACCGTCACGGCTTCTTGGGCCGGGTCGAAGCTGGCGCGGTCTGGCCAGATGAACTCCCATACGTTGCCCAGCATGTCGCGGGCATCCTCGCGTCCAGGGTTGCCCTTGCCGACCGGACTAGTGCCATGAGCCGCCGGGCCGGGCTTGGCGCCTACGGCGGCCGTGCGCCACTCTGCGAGCGTGGGGAGGCGGTAGCCGTCGGCCTGCCACTTCACGAACAGCGGCGGGTAGGCGCGGGTCTCGGCATAGGCCGGAGGGCGGATCACCTCGGTGAAGACCGTTGTGCAGGCGGCATCGAGATAGTAGCACGGCTCGCGCGACTCGAGGCGGCTGAGGGCGTTGCACCAGAGCGCGGCATCGTGGAAGGTGATGCCGGTCGTCGGCTCGTCCGGGCCGTGCGGCAGGAGGCGGCCATCGGGGCCGGGATAGTCCTGCGAGCCCGCCATGCCGTCGCGGTCGAAGCTCACCCCGCGAAGGTCCGCGAAGTTGTTGTCGGAGGCATCCTGCCGCACCCGGTTCCACCGGCGGAAGGGCACCTCGGTGCGGCCGATGTGGAAGGCGGGCACCCCGGGCGCCTCGACCGTGGCCATGTCCAGCGTCTGGCTCGGCTTTTTGGGGCGGGTCACGGTGCCGTCCACTTCGAAGGCATAGAACTTGAGGCCGAAGTTGCCGGGGCTGAGCCGTGGCTTGGCCGCATAGAAGCCGATGGCCTGCACATCGCTGAAGGTCCGCGGCGCAAAGCTGGCGCTGTCGGGATCGAAGGCGATGAATCTGGGTGGGGCCGGCGCATAGGGTGCCCAGGCGGTGTCCCCGGCGCGCAGGCGGTGG
>CAZBDL010000641.1:0-1660 GCA_964490525.1 uncultured Victivallales bacterium
GGCTGATGAAGGGGGTCATGGCGTGGATGTCCTTGGTCATGGGCGAACTATGGCTTGTCGTGTTGCCGGTCCTGCGCGATTTCCTCGGGCCAGAGGCGTCGGTAGAAGCCGACCGGGAAGGTCAGGGCGCGCAGGGGGCCGAGGCCGCGCAGTTCGCTGAGGACATGCAGGGGGCCGTGGCTGGCCGGTTCTTTGACCTGGCGCAGCAGGAGCAGGCAGGCGAGGCGCAGGAAGATCGAGGCGAAGAAGAGCAGATGGTAGTTGTTCCATGCGCGTCCGGCCAGCTCCAGGTGGAAGTCGCTCAGCAGCTCCAGGAAGAGTCCTCCCGAGAGGGCGCCGATGCCGCCGCAGATGCCGGCCAGGCCGGCGATGGCGGCGATGAACATCGAGCGGTTCTCGCGGGGTGCGATCTTCAGCATGTAGCCGTTGCCGGCGATGTCGTTGCCCGCGTTCCAGATGCCGTCCAGGAAGAAGGCCACGGCGAGCACCGGCACCGCCAGCTCGGGGGTGACCAGGAAGAGGGCGATGACGATGAACGGCTTGCACAGGTCGCAGAGGAGCATCACGGGCTTGTGGCCGTGGCGGTCGGCCATGCGCCCCCAGAAGCGGGCGGCGAAGCCGTTGGCGATGCCGCCGAGGCACCAGATGAGGGTGGCCTTCCAGAGGGGTACGGCGAGGATCTTGAGGACGTAGAGCTGCATGAAAGAGGCGGCGAACATGACGCAGAAGGACCAGGTGCAGCGGAAGAACAGGTATGAGCGGAACTGCTCGTGGTGCAGCGGGGCGGCCAGCACCTGGAGCATTGGAACCTGGTCCATGATCTGGTTAGGCGGCTCGTCGACCCAGATGAAGAGGAGGATGTCGATGACGCCGGCGGCGACGCCGATGGTGGCGAGCAGGGGGTAGGCATGCAGGACCGGCATGGGGTTGAGGTAGATGAAGAGGGTCACGGCGAGGAAGCTGGCGACCCAAGTCATTTGCAGGTAGAACTGGCGGTGTCCCCAGTAGCGGTTGAGCACGCGGTGGGGGATCAGGTCGGCCATCCACGAGAACCACAGCGGCGGCGAGAGGTGGGCGAGCAGGTTGCTGAGGGAGAGCAGGATGATGATCAGTCCGACCAGTGGCCCCGGCCCCCATTCGGGAAAGATCAGGGGCAGGAAGGCGACCGGCAGGACGAGCAGGCGGCAGAGGACGACGAGGACGACGAAGAGCGGTTTTCTGCGTCGGAGATGGTTGACCAGGAAGGCCCCGATGAAGTTCATGAACATCATCGCCATCGGCACGCCGCCGATCAGGCCGAAGTGGAGCTCGGTGGCCCCGATGGCGCGGAAGAATTCGGTCTGCAGCGGACACGAGACGCCGGTGATGAAGACCATGCACAGGCAACCGCCCAGCGTCACCAGGGACAGGGAACGCCGCAGCTGCCGATCGGACATCTCTAGGCTCATGACCTTGCCGGGCGGAAAAGGAAAGGCCCGGCGCGGGGAAATCGGGCGCCGGGCGGTTTGCCGCCTAGGCCCACACTACCCCCTCCCTCCGTGAACGCAAACGGAAAAGGCAGGGAGAGGGACGATTTTCCGGGGGTCAGAAGCCGAATTCGGGCTGGGAGATGCCCCAGTCGTCATCGATGCCCTTGGCGGGCTTGCGGGGGCGCGGGGCG
>CAZBDL010000642.1:0-1659 GCA_964490525.1 uncultured Victivallales bacterium
CCTCGAGCGCCTCGCCCTGGCCCGGAGCGGCCAGGGGGGAACTCCGCCGAACCCATGACCCGCCGGTGCCTCATGCCCGTGCTCGCCGCCACCCTGCTTATGCCGGCGGCCTGCACCTCGCTGCGGGCCGAGCCCCGCGTCCACGTCGGCGTCGAGGTCTTCCTCGCCCGATACACGTCCTTGGTCAAGGGCAAGCGCGTCGGCCTGGTCACCAATCCGACCGGGGTGGACGGGCAGCGCCGCCCGACCGTCGACCTCCTGCGGCGGCATCCCGACGTGAACCTCGTCGCCCTCTTCGCGCCGGAGCACGGCATCCGCGGCGACATCGAGGCCGGGGCGCCGGTGCCGGGCGGGCGCGACCGGGTCTCCGGCCTGCCGGTCTTCACCCTCTATGGCGGCAAGGACCACAAGCCGCCGCCGCAGGGGCTGGCGCTGATCGACGTGATGATCTATGACATCCAGGACGTCGGCAGCCGCGCCTACACCTACATTTGGCACATGGCCGAATGCATGAGCGGCTGCGCCGCCGCGGGCAAGGCCTTCATCGTCCTGGACCGTCCCAACATCTTCGGCGGCAACACTGTCGATGGACCGGTCAGCGAGTCGAAGTACCTCTCCTTCATCGGCCTCTACCCGGTGCCCCGGGTCTATGGCATGACCGCCGGCGAACTGGCCCGCTACCTCAATGCGGAGGAGCGGATCAACTGCCGCCTGACGGTGGTTCCGATGGCGAACTACCGGCGCGGCATGGTCTGGCGGCAGACCGGCCTGCCCTGGGTGCCGACCTCGCCGAACGTGCCGACCCCGGAGGCGGCGGCCGGCTTTGCCGCGACCGGCACCATCGGCGAGCTGAGCGCGCTCAACATCGGCCTCGGCTCGCGCTGGCCCTTCCAGATCGTCGGCGCGCCGTGGATCGACGGCGCCCGCTCGGCCGCCCAGCTCAATGCCCTCGGCCTGCCGGGCGTCCGCTTCGTCCCCTTCCGGCACCGGCCGGAGCGCGGCATGTTCAAGGGTCAGGACATCACCGCCCTCTTCATCCAGGTGACCGACCCGCGGGTCTTCCGCCCGACCACCACCGAGGTCCAGGTCATCGCCCATCTCCAGCGCGCCTACCCGGGACGGATCACGTGGGACCCGGCCAAGTTCGCGATCTTCGACAAGGCGATGGGCACCGCCTCGGTTCGCGCCGGCCTGCAGGCGGGAACCCCGCCCGAGAGGATTGTCGCGAGCTGGACGCCCGCATTGCGGATCTTCCTCGCCAAGCGCCAGAAGTATCTGCTCTACAAGTAGAAAGGTTTGGCCATGGCCACAGAGCCGGTCCTGAACGTGTATGCCGCCGCCTGGTGTCCGCACTGCCAGCGGACCGCCGCCTTCCTGCGCGACCACGGCATCCCCTTCGCCTGGCACGAGATCGAGGAGCAGCCCGCGGCGGTCGTCGCCAAGGTCGTCGAGGTCAACGGCGGCGACGACTGGGTCGTACCCACCCTGGAGTGCGGCGGGCGCTGGCGCCCCGGCAAGGTCTTCGATCCACAAGCCCTCCCCGCCGACCTCCGCGACCTCGGCGTCGCCCTGCCAAAAGGCCTGTCGTGAGGGGGTACGGCCTCAAGGCAAGCATGAAAACCAGGCGAAGCCCGAGCGTGGCATCGCCGTCCGGTTAGC
>CAZBDL010000643.1:0-1658 GCA_964490525.1 uncultured Victivallales bacterium
GGCGAGATCGCCCATTCCGTCCTGCTCAAGCGCATGAAGATCCCCAGGAAGGAGCTCGCCGAGCTGATGGACACGCTGATGTGCCGTGGCGATGTGGAGGTCAAGGACGTCACCACCACGGGCCGGACCGGACGCTGGTATGCCCTGTCCGGAGGGGGTGAAGGAACCGGCCCCGGGAGAAAGAAGTCGCCGACAGCGGCCGAAAATCGGAGTGAAGCAAGGAGAACAAAGGAGAACGAAGGGTGAAGGAAGTTTTTATGGGTTTCCTACGTAAATATAGAAAAATACCCCCCTTCTTTCCCTCTTTCACCCGCATGCCCGCACGATGCGTCCGGCCGCCCGCGAATGCGTGTGCGCGTGTGATAGGGGTGAAAGAGGAAAGAAGGTCCGGCTCCATTAGGTACTTGGGAAAAAGACGCTTTTGGAGATGGCCGCGGCAACAGCTCCCAGGGATAACAGAGTTGCTTTTAGGTGTCCGCTTTTTCACAGAATCAGCGAAATCGATGCGCCCCGCGTCGTTGCGCAAGCAGGCCGGACGGCGGACGCACTGGACGAGAATCATGGCGTGTCGGTGCCAGGTACGGCCGGGCTGGCCAAGGACTGGCGCGGCATGGCGAGGATGGAGTTTGCCGGGTCTCCAGAAAACCCGGCTTAACCCAAAACAGGAGACGTGACGATGAAGGTTGAGATGCGTTCCATTGAGGCGGTCATCCCCTACGAAAAGAATCCCCGCAAGAACGAGGATGCGGTGGAGGCCGTGGCGAACTCCATCCGCGAGTTCGGATTCCGGGTTCCCATCGTGGTCGACGAGCAGGGCGTGGTCGTGTCGGGGCATACGCGGCTCCTTGCCGCGCGGAAACTGGGCATGACCGAGGTTCCCGTCCATGTGGCCGTCGGACTGTCGCCGGAGAAGGTCAAGGCGTACCGGATCGCGGACAACCAGACCGCGACGCTGTCCAAGTGGGACTTGGAATTGCTGCCCATCGAGCTGAAGGACCTCCATCGGGCCGACTATGACCTGAGCCTGCTCGGCTTCGGCGACGAGGAGCTGGCCCACCTGCTCGACGGCGACGTGGCCGAGGGGCTGACCGATCCTGACAACGTGCCGGAACCGCCGGACACGCCCGTCACCCAGCGCGGTGACGTCTGGGTGCTCGGCAACCACCGCCTGATGTGCGGCGACAGCGGCAGCGTCGCGGACCTCGACCGCCTGCTCGACGGCGCGACCATCGACCTCGTCAACATGGATCCGCCGTACAACGTCAAGGTCGAGCCGCGCAGCGCCACGGCCATCGCGGCGGGCACCAGCGGAGCGTGGGGCCGGGACTGGAACAAGATCGCCCACCACCAGGGCTTTGACGTGGCACGCGGCGTCGCCGATCCGAGCAAGGCCCGGAAGAAGATGAGGGCCAAGGACCGTCCGCTGGAGAACGACTTCGTGACTGCCGACGCGTTCGACGAGATGCTGCTGGCGTGGTTCGGCAATGCCTCGCGGGTGCTCAAGCCGGGCGGCTCGTTCTACATCTGGGGAGGGTACGCCAACATCGGCAACTATCCCGCGCCGTTGGCGGCCGCCGGGTTTTACTTCAGCCAGGGCGTCGTCTGGGACAAGCAGCACCCGGTGCTGACGCGCAAGGACTTCATGGGCGCGTTCGAGA
>CAZBDL010000644.1:0-1651 GCA_964490525.1 uncultured Victivallales bacterium
ATGGGCTCAGGGTCGTACGGGTAACTCTCAGAACATGGGACTTGAAGAGATGGGACGCCTGGCCCTGCGCGACCTCGAGATCCGCGGCGCGGGCAACCTCCTCGGCGCCGAGCAGAGCGGCCACATCAACGCGATCGGCTTCGAGCTTTACTGCCAATTGCTCCGCGCCACCGTCGCCGAGCTGCAGGGCGACCCCAGTCCCCTCCCACCCGAGATCGAGATCGACCTCGACTTCGTCGCCTTCGCCCACGATGCCGCGCCCGGCCGCCTGCCCGCCGCCCTGCCCCCGGACTACCTCCCCGCCGAACGCCTCCGCCTCGACGCCTACCGCCGCCTCTCGCGGCTGACCGACGACGCCGCCATCGCGGAGTTCGCCCGCGACCTCGTCGACCGCTGCGGCCCCCTGCCCCCGGCCGTGCGCCACCTGCTCGACATCGCCCGCCTCCGCCTGGCCGCCGGATCCCGCGGCTGGCGCTCCCTGCGGGTCAAGGACCAGGTCGTCTTCCTCGCCGCCGCCAACCAACTCCTGCACCGCCCCGGCGGACGCCTCCCCCGCCTGGCCGCCACCTCCCCGGAAGGCCAGCTGGCCGAGCTCCTGGCCCTGGCCCGGAATCTCCCCGCACCCGGGTGAGGCCAGGCCGGATGCCCGTTCCCTGTCCTTGCCGAAACGGACACGACGGACGCGGCTTCCCCACATGTTGGGTCAGTCTTGTGTGGGCGGACGCTGAGGACAGCGTCCCTCCCAGCGCAACTTCGGGCGAAGCTGCCAACGGGAGGGCCCGTGTCCTCACGGGCCGGAATTGATTTCCCACACAAGACTGACCCGCTACCTTCCCCATCCGCTTGCCGCCGCGCCATAACGACCTATACTACGATCCATAAATGCATCGTATAGTGAGTCATCTTTCGCAGGCACAGTCATGAAGTCCCTGACCATCCACGGTATCGACGATGCCCTTGACCGCAAGTTGAGGAATCGTGCCCGTCGCCAGGGCATGAGCCTGAACAAGACGGCGAAGGCCTTGCTGGGTGAATCCTTGGGCACGCTGCGCCGCCCACGCCTGCCGAATCATGCCGACGACTTCGCCTGCTTCCTGGGCACGTGGAGCAAGGCCGAGGTAAAGCGCCAGGAGGACGCCCTGGCCTATTCCCGCCAGGTGGATCTGGAGGACTGGAGGTGAGGCGGATTGTCCTCGACGCCTGTGCCTACATTGCCCTCTTTGGGGGCAATCGCCAGGTTCTTGCGGCATTGTCCACGGCCGAGACGGTCTTCGTCCCCGCCATTGTCCTCGGCGAACTGCGCGTCGGCCTCGACACGACCGCCCAGGGCATGCGTCGCCGGAGAGACCTGGCCACCTTATCTTTCCCGGCCGACGGTCGAAGTGGTGGCAGTCGGCGACGAAACCGCCGAGTTCTATGGGCAGATCGTCGCAACCCTCAAGCGGAACGGGACGCCGATCCCGATCAACGACGCCTGGATCGCGGCCAACACCTTCGAAACCGGATCTGCCTTGGTCCCCTACGACCGCCATTTCGCCAAAATCCCGGGAATTCTCCTTTGGGATGATTTCCCCGCCTGAAGCTCCGATTCACACAGGTCTCCTGCTGGAACAGGCGGCCGGCTCGTGTCAGACGCTGGCAGGTCAATGCC
>CAZBDL010000645.1:0-1639 GCA_964490525.1 uncultured Victivallales bacterium
AGACGGCGATCCACGGCCCCGCCTCATGCGCCGACGGCCAATGGCACCACCTGCTTGCCGAACTGGACCGTGCCGCCGGGACGATCGCCCTGTTCCTTGACGGCACCGAGGTCGCCCGCGCCCCCCATGGCCTGGCGGCGGCAGCCTCCCTGGCCAATCCCGCCGACCTGCTCGTCGGAGGCGGGCCCGGAGAGCCCGGCCTCGTCGGCGAGATCGACTTCCTGCGCCTCGCCCAAGGCTCGCTGGCGGAATCCCGCACCGACATCGCCGAGCTTCATGCCTGGCAATTCAACGGCCCCCACCTGCGTGACTTCGCCGGCCGTCCCCGCCTTTCCGGCCACAACGATGCCGGCGCGCTGCTCGCGGAGGAGTGAGCATCATCCCCGCCTTGTGCGCAAGGCAACGGACATCAACTGGGCGGCCCTCAATATTCGCTGATCCACTGATCCCACGCCTTGCGGCTGGAATCGGTCCGCCCAAAAAACCACGTGCTAGTGGCGGGGTCGAGGACAAGATCGTCGCCATTGTTGAGGAACCGGGACTGCACCAGGGCCTTCACGTGACTGTCATAGAACAGGGTCGGACGGCATTTCTGCCGATGCCAGGGATACCCTCCATAGACCCCGGGACAATTCAGGTGGTTGTCATGCCACCAATAGCGCTCCCCGCAGAACTGGAAGACCGCCTGCGCCGGCTTGGTGAAATGCGTCACCTTGAAGCTGAATGCGGGGAACGTGACCGGATCGGCATCGGGCGTAAAGTGACGTCCGCCACCCGTATTGTAGTGCTCCCAGTTCCCCCAGTAGGAGTTGTTTTTACGCGAGCCCGTCGCCCCGGTGAGGACATAGGTCCCCGTGTAGTTGCCGTCACCCTTCAGCGAAATCGAGTGGGACGGGCAGATCCATGGCCCCCCATGCGCCATGTCGCCGGTGTTCGGGCGAACCCCCATGTAATCCTCCATCAGCCACTCGCGAATCGTGTTGTTGACGCCGCGGGCATACCCCCCACCGCCATTCAAGGCATCATTGGCGAGACGCACCGGCTGGCACATGTTGAAATCGCTCGCATAGGCATGCAGGGCAATCCCAGCTTGTCGGAGGTTGCTGATGCACCCAGCCCGATGCGCCATCTCCTTGGCATTCCGCAGCGCCGGCAGTAGCAACGCCGCCAGGATCGCAATGATGGCGATGACCACCAGCAACTCAATCAAGGTAAACCGTCTTCGCACCTGCATGCCCCACCTCGGAGTGCGGGTTTCGTAATCGCTCCCGTCGACACTATACCAAAATCTCCGGAAGATTTCAAGGGGGAAGCAATTGTCGACCTCGGGGTTGACGGCATCGCCCTGCCGGGATATGATGCGCCGTGCACGCTTTCCTTCCCCTGGACCTTGCACCCTGCGCGTTGAGCGTTTTGGCGTGCCAAGCCCCCTCATGACCATCAACCCCATGCCCTTCACCGAAGCGTCGAGCACGAGCACGAGCACGAGGATTCCCCACTCCGCACTCCACACTCCGCATTCCGCACTTTCTTCCCCCATGCCCCATGCCCACCCCACCGGAGCCCCCATGATGATGAGCCAAGCCGAACCGCCGCGCCGCCGGACGATCTACCTGAGCGGACCGATCATGGACGAGCA
>CAZBDL010000646.1:0-1636 GCA_964490525.1 uncultured Victivallales bacterium
CAGGCTGCGGGCGAACCTCTGTCTCCCGAAGAACCAAGACGAGGACGAAGGCGAGAACGAACGGATACGAACGTTTGCCACAAGGCAGTGAGTGCAACGAGTTCCCGAACCCAAGGAGCGATGTCATGGGCAGGCATGGTCTGGCGGGCATGATGGCGGGGATGGTGCTGGCGGCGGCTTCCGGTCTTGGTGCCGCCGAGGAGCGCGTGATCGCCGTGCTTCAGGACTTCGAGTCCGGCGCCAATCTCCGTGGCACCCCGGGTTCCGGCATCCTGGCCGAGGTCTCGTCCGAGACCCCCTTCGGCTCGTCCTGCCTGCGCCTGGCCCTGCCCGCAGGCTATGCCTGGCGCTGGAAAGGCTGGGATGGCAAGCAGGACCGGCCGCTCGACAATGCCTATGTCGCGACCTTGTCCGGACCCTATCTGCCGCCCGAGGCTGACGCAGTCCGCATGAAGGTGCGGGTCGCCTCCGGACGGGCCATCCTCACGGTCGGCGGTCCGGTCAGTCAGATGGGCAACTCTGACGTCCAATGCGACCCGCAACTGGTCGCGGCGGACGGCTCCGGCCAATGGCAGACCGTCGAGTTCTCCCTCAACCGACGCCTGGTTCGCAACTATCGGCGCCCCAACTTCACCAAGGACCTGCCGGTGGTCTACTACAGCCGCTGGGCCCAGGAGCCCTTCTTCCTGTCGCTGCTCAAGCTGCCGGAGGCGCTGCGTCCGGCCGAGGAGACGGTGCTCTACATCGATCAGGTCGAGCTGGTGGCGCGCGGTGAGGGGCACCCGTTCCCCGCCTACGGGTCGTCCGACGTCGAGACCGTGGCCACCGTCATTGACTTCGCCGCCCCCGACGACCTCGCGCGAGTCGTCTCGATCGCTCATGGCTACTCGATCGACAAGCCCTTCGAGTTCGGCTACCGCCGCGTCCCCGACCCGCAGGCCCGCCCTCTCCCGGGGCATATCGTCAAGTCCTCTCCCTTCATCGCCGAGGAGGGGACCCATTACCCCGCTCCGCGCCTCACCTTGGTCGACAGCCTGCCCGGCCGCAAGGCCGCACAGGCCGAGTGCCTGTGGGCCGAGGAGGGGCAGATCGTCGCCGTCAAGACCCAGGTTGATCCCCGCGCCAATGCCCTCCGCCTTGTCCTGCGCCCGGACTATGCCCTGATGCAGAAGACCTACCAGCTCACCCACGACGGCAAGCCCGCGCATGCCGTCGACATCGTCGTCTTCGTCTCCCCCAAGGGCACCGATTTTCCGTGGCATGACATCGCCGCCACCGACGCCCTGAAGCAGGCCTTCGCGGAGAGCGGCTATCAAGGCCCGGGGGCGAAGTACGACTACCTGCTCACGACCAATCGCGTCACCTGCATCAACGCCCCGGAGATCCAGCGCGCCGGCCCCTTCGGCTTCTATTCCGCCCGTCGCTACCTGACCGCCAAGGAATGGACCGCCGTCACGGTCCCCTTCGCCGACTTCGTCTGCGTCTACGGTCAGGGCGCCTGCCAGGATCTCCAGCGCCGACAGCTGCCCCTCGCGCCAGAGCAGGTCGCCGCCATCGGCGTCGTCGCTCCCTACGGATCGGGACATGGCACCATCGGGATCGACGAGATCGCCCTGGTCCGGGTGCCTGGCACGCC
>CAZBDL010000647.1:0-1635 GCA_964490525.1 uncultured Victivallales bacterium
CGTCGCCTTCGACCGGCTCGAGGTCTCGACGCGTTGGCTCGACGTCGGTGAGAGGAAGGCCGAGGTCGTCGTCAAGTACGAGGCCTCCGGCGGCTATGCGGCCTATGCCTGGGAGCGCCGGAAGGGCGGTGGCCATGCCCTGCTCCTGACCTCGTCCGCGCGCGAGACCGTCGTGCGCCTGCCGATCGCCGAGGAGGAGAAGCCGACGGTCACCGTCAACGGCGTCGTCATCCGCCATCAGGTCGAGCGCGTCGGCGACAGCCGCTACGCGACGTTCGCGCTCCTGGGCAAGGGGGTCTTCGCCATCGAAAGCCAGGCATAGCGGCACCGCCGACGTTGACAAACCCGTTGCGGGATCATACTATGGGACGCCAGGGATGATCATCGGGATAGGGGTCGGTTTCGGCATCGGCGATTCCGATGCCGACTCCGACCGCGACATAAAAGCAAACCCAGACAGGAGGGCACGGCGATGAGACGATGGCTGACGATGACGGTGGCGGGGCTGGGGTTGGCGGCGCTGACCGCCTGCCAGTGCATGATGTGCTCCGAAAACGCCATTCCCGACCTGACCGGCGAGTGGCAGGTGGCGCACTACAGCCACCACCATGCCAAGCATGGCCACCTGGCAAAAGCCAATCCCGGGGCCGTCTGGCGGATCACCAGCCAGGAAGGGCGCCATTTCACGGGCGAGCGCACCTACACGCGGCATGTCATCGACGGCAAGACCCTGAAGGAGTCCTTCTCCGGGGTAATCGCCGCCGACAATGTCCGCTTCTACATCGTTGATCACGAAGAGGATATCGGCTTCGGGGAAGTCCTCGGTCCGGATGAGCTGTCCGTGTGCATCCTGGGCAAGACGCACCGCGACCGGGAGCCGCGGGCCGGCCATGTCCAGTTGCGCCGCAACGGGCAATAGGCTCTTGGGAACCGCTCCCTTTGGCCGCCAACTTGTCCGGCGACTTGTCCGGCGAAGCCCGCAGGGCGAAGACGGAAGCGCAGAGCTTGCCACGCCGTGGCGTGGCGCGAAGTCGGAAGCTCGAAGCGCGACGGCTGGCGCGGGCAAACCTCTGTCTCCCGAAGAGCCCCCCCAGCGTAGGAGCCCGCTCCCCCTTCGACAGGCTCAGAGCAGGCCGCGGGCGAACCTCCGTCTCCCGGGGAAACAAACCGAGCACGAGAATACACGGACAAGCCTGTCCCTGCACGGGCAGGCATCGCGATCGACATGATGGCTGGAAGGAGCCGCAAATGACCAGGACAGCGATGTTGACGGTGGCCGCGCTGGCGACGTGGGGCATGGCCTTGGCGGGGCAGGCCGCGCCGGTGTGGATCGAGGGCGAGGACTTCGCCTCGGAGACGATGCTGCGGGATGCGGAAGGGAAGGCGGGCCTGAAGGGGGACGGCAAGGGATATGCGGCCGAGGGCTGGGGCGACACCGCGATGATGAGCGGCGGGAAGGTCTTGCATGTCAACCTGGGCGGTGGCGAAGTCGAGAAGTTCGTCCCGGACACCGGGCTGGTCTTCCATGTCGACTTCAACCTGTCGGCGGCGGGCAGGCAGGAGGTGTGGGCGCGCATCGGCTACGAGTTCGCGCGCAGCGAGTTCGACTGGCGGCTCGACGGTGGCGACTGGCAT
>CAZBDL010000648.1:0-1634 GCA_964490525.1 uncultured Victivallales bacterium
TGCAGAAATTCTTTCTGCTCCGGAGGAAGCCCGAGCTCCAATTGCTCCGGCGTCCAATCCCCATTTCCTGCTTCTGCCGGCCGGGGCCTTTGCCTTGCCGGAGCTGTTGCGGGGACGCAGGTGGGCGCTCCTCCTGCCCGCCCTTTGCCTGGCCGGGATCCTTCTAGGCTACCTGCTGCATCCGCAGTTTCCGAACACCTTCCACACCTGGAAGGTCCAGTGCCTCGACGTTCCCCGCCTGATGCTGGCGGGCGGTGGCGAGGCCGTTGGCCTAGGCGCAGAGATGGTCCGGCGCGGCTTTTCCCTGTATCTCCTGGTGCCGGGACTGATCATGGTCACCGCCGTGAATCTTGGCCTGACCTGGGCGTTGGCGCATCGGTATGGATGGTGGCGTCTGCCCCGGGATCTCGTCGCCGTGATGATCATCGCCCTGGTGTCGTTTGCCGGGATCGCGTTGAGCATTCGTGCCCTCGAATATGCCTGCCCGTTCGCCCTGCTTGCGGCCGGGGTCTGCGTCTCGGCCGCGGGGCGGCATCCGGAGCGGCTCTTCCCGCTCGCCTGGCCGGGCTTGGCGCGGCATCGCGGCGCGGCGATGGCGCTCCTTGCCGGGATCATCGCCGTCGTCGCCGTCCATGCCCATTTCCGTCTTTCCCAGGCTGGCCGGAGCGCGCACAAGCTCAGGCCCTTGGAGGATTTTTCCCGCTGGACGCGCACGGTGGGCTTGCCCGTGGGCACGATCATCGGCAATTTGAACTGGTCGGATTTCCCGGTCCTGCTCTACAGCGCGCCCCAGTTCCGCTACCTGCATGGGCTCGACCCGATGTTCGGCATGGCCGCCTTCCCGGAGCGGGTGCGGAGCCTGGAGCGCTTCCGCTCCGGACGGCAGATGCTCCCGCCCACCGAGCTGCGGACGGTCATCGGCACGCCCTTCGCCTATGTCTCGCCGCGGAACTGGGAGCTGGCCCGCGACATGGCCGCGGCCGGATTCATCATCGTCTATCAGGGCGATGACGGCTGGCTCTTCTGCATCGACGATGTCCGCGAACCCGGTCCGTAAGGCACTGGCCATTTCTGGCGGATTCGCCACGGCGTTGAAAAGCCGTCCCGGGCGGTTAAATTACCCGGCCCGGCGTGGCGCGCATGGCGTGCCTTGCCCGGCGGATCCCCGCAATCCCCAGCCCTTGAAAAGGAGTCACGACCATGGCCATTTCCGCCCTGCAGAAGGCCCGCGCCGCGTATGCCCCGAAGCTGCCTCCCGCGCTCCGCCAGGGGGCGGCGGTGAAGGCCAAGTCCGGCGCGGCGACCGCCGCCGCTGGCGACGTCGACAAAATCAAGGCCCTCTTCCCGAAGAACTTCGGCAAGCCGGTGCTGACCTTCGCTCCGGGCGGCACGTCGCCCGCCAAGGCTCCGGCCGTCGGCGTCATCCTCTCCGGCGGCCAGGCCCCGGGCGGCCACAACGTCATCGCTGGCCTGTTCGACGGGCTGAAGAGCCTGCATGCCGACGCCAAGCTCTACGGCTTTCTCGGCGGTCCCGGCGGCCTGGTCGACAACAAGGTGAAGGAGCTGACGGCCGAGGTCATCGCCCCGTACCGCAACACCGGCGGGTTCGACATGATCCAGTCCGGGCGCACCAA
>CAZBDL010000649.1:0-1634 GCA_964490525.1 uncultured Victivallales bacterium
CCCCTGCCCCCTGCCTTCTTCACGCCGGGAACGCCACCTCGTCGATGGCCTGGGCCCCGAGCAGGAGCATGACCAGGCGGTCGAGGCCGAGGGCGCAGCCGGCGGCGGCGGGCATACCCTCGTCCATCGCCGCCAGGAAGGCGGCCGCCTCGGGATAGTCGAGGCCGCCACGTGCCCGGCGGTCATCGGCGAACTTCGCAAAACGGCGACGGTATTCGCCGGGATCGGTCAGCTCGCTGTAGGCGTTGGCCAGTTCGACGCCGCCCAGGTACAGCTCCCAGCGTTCGGCCAGGGAGGGATCGTCTTCCCGGATCCGGGCGAAGGCGGCCAACTCCGCCGGATAGTCGATGAGCACCACGGGGACATCCCGGGGCAGGCGCGGCTCGACCTCGCCCACCAGCGTCTCCTCATAGCGGCCGATCCGCAGGGCCTCCTCCGGGGAACGGCTTGCGAAATTCGCAAATGCTTCGCGGACCGTGATTTCAACCCATGGCCTGACCAGGCCGAGACGGCTTGCCGCCGCCATGCCATCGCCCGCCAGCGCCCTCACGGCATGACGGAACAGGTCGCGGGTGAAGGGGATCAGGGAGCGATGGTCGGCCCCGGCCTCGTACCATTCGAGCATGGCGAACTCCTCGCGATGGATCCGGCCCTGTTCGTTGGCGCGAAAGCATGGTCCAATCTGGAAAATCCGGGGATAGCCCGCCGCCAACAGGCGCTTCATCTCCAGCTCCGGGGACGTGCGCAGGAAAGCCCCGGACGCCGGGAGGGCGTCGATGTGGGACTCCGGGGCCGGGGCCATGACCCGCACCGGCGTGTCGACCTCCAGGAAGCCGCGCGAGCGGAAGAAGGCGCGCACGGCCGCGAGGATGGCCGCCCGCGCCTCCAGCCGGGGCCGCCGCGCCGCGAGGGCGGCGATGGCTTCAGGGCGTGCCATGGCTGGCGATCACGGCAAGGATGACCAGGGGCTCGTCGCCCAGGCAGGCGATGGCATGGCCGGTTCCGCTGCCGGTGAGGATGGTGTCGCCGGGGCCGAGGACGACCTCGACGCCATTGTCGTCGGCTTTGGCCTGGCCCTGCAGGATGACAAAGACCTCCTCCTCGCCGTCGTGGCGGTGGAAGCCGATGCTGGCGCCGGGTGGCACGGTGAGCCGGGCGAAGAGGCGGAACCCGGCCTTGAGTTCGTCGCCGGGGAGCCACAGCTTTTCGATGGTGCATTCGCCGGTGCCGCCGCGCATCTGCGGGCGGATCTCGCGGGGGTACTCGCCGTGGCGCCGGATCATGGCCTGATTCTCCTCGCGGTTCAGTTCGCGGCGCTCTCCGCGCCGGGGCCGAGGCCGCAGACGATGGTGTCGCAGGGCTTGCCGAGATTGATCTCGTAGGCGGCCTGGAGGCGGCCGCAGAACGCCTCGGCGGCCGCCGCCTCGACCAGGTGGATGGTGATGCCGCCGAAGCCGCCGCCGCTGAGGCGGGCGCCCCGGCAGCCGGGGATGGCGGTGGACAGCTCGACCAGGGCGTCAAGCTCGGGGCAGCTGTTCTCGAAGTTGCGGCGCGAGCTTTCATGCGAGGCATAGAGAAGCTGGCCGAAGGCGGCGACATCGCCGGCATCAAGGGCCTTCACCCCGGCCACGACC
>CAZBDL010000650.1:0-1632 GCA_964490525.1 uncultured Victivallales bacterium
CATGGGGGAAGAACCGGTCGCAGATGACCTTGAACCCGCTGATTCCCAAATCCACCGCCATCTCCACCTGCTCGAGCGCGTCTTCGGCCAGCGGATCCAGCCAGAAGAACGGGAACAGGGTCTCATGGCCGGTGCACCAGCCGAGCACATTCATCAGCCGCGTCCGCGGCGAATGGCTTGCCGCCTTCGGCTCGGAGCCTTCCGGCGGCAGCGAGATCAGGATGCCCCCGCTCGCTCCGGCGGTGCCCATCTCGCCCAGCAGGCGCTCCGGGGCCGGTTCCTCCAGGGCCGCAATGTGAACATGTCCATCCAGCATCATGGCCAGCCCTCGCATGGTGGGTTGAAACGCCAATCCAGCACCACAGTATATCACGACTTTACCGCTTTGGAAGCGGACGGCGGACTTGTCCCGCCGCGGCAGGATGATGGAAGCTTTTGGCTTTGGCACCGGGGATTGCGAATGTCCGCGCCGGGCGGGGATCCGGCGTTCGGCAGACGTCCCTTCCAGGGCGCGGCGGTTCACCAGATCGTGACCACGTGGGGATAGGCCCGGATCAAGGCGTCGGACGTCACCAGGGCGGCCCCATGCCGACGGGCCATGGCGACGATGATCCGGTCGGCGGGATCTTTATGGAAGGTTCCCGGCAACCTGGCGCTGGCAATGGCGTCCTGGGCCGACACCGGCTCGACCACGAGGTTCGGATAGGACTTCGCCTGGCGAAACCACTCGTCCATGTCCATCGCCAGCTCCAACTTGCCCAACGCGCTCTTGACCGCGATTTCCCAGACGGAGATGACGGAGACGCGAATGCCATCGGTCTCCTCGGCCCGTCGGACGGCGCGGGCCGCGGGCGGCGAAAGCCTTGAGACGTCGTGAACCCACCAAAGCCACGCCTGTGTGTCCAGAACAATCACCGGGTCAGCCTTTCTTCCGGTGTTTTTCCGGCGTGCCGGCGAGCGGCTTTTGGGTGTCGGACCGCTGGCTGCGATCGGGGTATGCGCCTTGCCCTGGGCCGTATGGGCCAGGTGTTTCGGCCACGGCCAGGGCATCCCACAACGTCGGCATCGGCTCATCAAAATCCTCTGCCAGGGCAAGGGGATGCCCGCGCAGCGGATAGCGGTTCTCCCCAGGCTTCTTCCCTTGAAACGGGATGATCGCGACGGTTGGCGCGTTGTGACGGAGCACCACCACCTGCTCATGGGTGCTCATCACCTCGTCAATGATTGCCGGCAGGTGGTTCCGCGCATCCGAAATGCTGATCGTCTTCATGGCCTTCCTTGATATTGTACAAAGAATATTGCACATTCCTGTGGGGATGTCAATGGGGCATCGGGACGGTCCTCGCGTGGTGCCGTGGGTGACGCGAGATATCTGCCGCCCCTTCAGGGCTCTGGCATTTTTGTGGGTGGTATTCCCAGGGCTGACGCCCTGGGCCTGGCGTTTGGCACAAGTCGGTGTATTTGATCGCGCCTACAGACACGGAGACGATGCTTCATGCACTTGTGCCAAACTCCAGCGCCCGTCCGCCAGCTGGCGGACGGGTGCCTACATTGGGGGGATAAGGCGGATTTGGCGGATTTCGCGGATTTGCCGTTTGCCTTTTGCGTCCGCGAGGCTATCTTGGTGCTGGA
>CAZBDL010000651.1:0-1630 GCA_964490525.1 uncultured Victivallales bacterium
ACCCCCTGAAGCGGAAGGAGGCGGAAATGTTCTTGATCATGATCCGCAAGACCATTGAGGACCGCGACGCGGGCCGGTGACGGACTGCCCCGAAGCGCATCGTCGCGGCCCGCGGAAACACATTGCCACGAGCAGGGAGAGGCCATCATGAGGGAGCAACCCGGCGACCGCGAGATCCGGGAGCGGATCGACGAGCTCCGCCGGCGTCAGCAGGCCGTCGTACTGGTCCACAACTACCAGCTCGGCGAGGTGCAGGATCTCGGGGACTTCGTCGGCGACTCCCTGGAGCTGAGCCGCCAGGCGGCCGCCACCGATGCCGCCACCATCGTCTTCTGCGGGGTGCATTTCATGGCCGAGACCGCGGCCATCCTCTCCCCGGGAAAGACCGTGCTGCTGCCGGTGCGCGAGGCGGGTTGCCCGATGGCCGACATGGCCACGGCCGAGGAGGTGCGCGAAATGAAGGCGGCGCATCCCGCCGCGATCGTCGTGACCTATGTCAACAGCTCGGCGGCGGTGAAGGCGGAGAGCGACGTCTGCGTGACCTCCGCCAATGCGGCGGCGGTCGTCCGGCAGCTGCCGCCGGACCGTCCCGTCCTGTTCCTGCCGGACCGCAACCTCGGGGCCTGGGTGGCCCGCGAGACGGGACGGGAGATGATCCTCTGGCCGGGCTTCTGCCCGACCCACATGTGGATCACCCGCGAGGCGGTGGCGGCGCGCAAGCTTGAGTTTCCCGGGGCGGAGGTGATCATCCACCCGGAGTCGCGGCTCGAGGTCATCGACCTGGCCGACGCCGTGCTGAGCACCGGCGGCATGCTCCGGCATGTCCGCGAAAGCCCGGCCCGGCAGGTCATCGTCGCCACCGAGATGGGCATCATCCACCGCCTGCGCCGCGAGAATCCCGGCAAGCAGTTCATCCCCGTTTCCGAGCAGGCCGTCTGCCCGAACATGAAGATGATCCGTGCGGTCGACGTCCTGCACGCCCTCGAACGCAACCAGCATCGCATCGTCGTCCCCGAGCCCCTGCGCACACGCGCCCTCCACCCCATCGCCCGGATGCTCGCCATGTCCCAATAGCGGCGGAAGCCACCGAGGTGTATGTCGGCCGTTGCCACAGAGGCCGGGGCGGTGTAGACTATCTCCGGCAATGAGAACGGGAGGCGAGGCGATGATGCCGGGACGGTGGCAAGGCGGGTGGGTGCTGGCGGTGCTGGCGCTGGCGCTGGCGCTGGGCGGGTGCCTGGTCACGACCGAGCCGTACCGTGCAGTGCGCGTCTTCGATCTTGGAGTGCCCGAGGCCATCGGGGCCACGGGCTTGCGCATCGGTGATTTCCAGACGCGGGGACCCTATCGGGCCAAGATGGTGCGTCGGCTTGGCGAGCATGAGCTGACGGTCGACGAATACAACCGCTGGGCACAGCCGCCGGCAGCCCTGGTCCAGCATTGCCTCCGGCAGGCGTTTCCGGCGGCGGCGTCCCGATTCCGAGTGGATGGCGAGATCGTCGTCTTCGAGGCGGACATTCCCGCCGGGGAGGCGGTGTTTGAGGTCGCCTATGCGCTGGTCGACATGGCGGCGCACGACCGCGAGCTGGCCGTTGGCCGTCGCCGCTATGCCGTGCCGATGGCGGACGCC
>CAZBDL010000652.1:0-1607 GCA_964490525.1 uncultured Victivallales bacterium
GAAGGCGAGATTGCCGGCGCCGTCGGTCTTCATGACCTGGTTGGCGGAGCCATCGGCGGCGGGCAGCTTGAACGTGGTGTTGGCGGCAATGGTGTCGGCCGCCTGGAGGGTGACGGTGAAATCGTTGCCGGCTTGGGCGTCGTGGAGGACCATCCGACCGGCTGTGCCGACGCCATTGGTGCCCAACACCGTCTCGGCCTGGGAGGGATCGCCCCGCAGCCACAGCCAACTGGGCGTGGCGGTGGAACTGGTGTTGTAGTAGAAGCCGGCGGTGCCGTCGGTCTGATAGACCAACAGGCCCCGGGCCGCCCCGCCGCGCAGGTCGCCTGCGTCGTCGAGCAGGCCACCGGCCAGCCCGGCATCGGCCGTGGTTCGCAGCGCTTCCGTCACCCGCGGGATCAGCAGGCCCTTGCCCGATTCGCCCGCCCCCGACGGTGAGACCACGTCCAGCATGGCGTTCGTGTTTGGCGCCGCCCCGTCGGCATTGATCCCGACGCTCTGCGCCATGCCCAGCATGGGAAGGGCAAGAAAGCCCATGGCCAACAGCATTCCGCGTCTCATCTTGACAACCTCCGCAATTCGTGGTGCAGGCAAGGACAACGCCCCATGGACGGAACCGGAAACAAATAGATTTACGACAACGATACTTGGCTTTCGGCTAGAATGCTAATGTTCCCCGCATTATTTCCAGGAATCTCTTTCAGCAAATATCGCTTGCGACAAATAGCCTGCCTGCCCTTTTCTTATCCACGAATCGGGCTAAAGTCGAACAGGATCGGCTACCCAAGGACGAACATTCCGATGGTCAGTGCGGCCTTTTCCGAAAAGATGAGGGTGATGGCCTGTCCCGGTTGGTTGTCTGCCGTGTTGCTGGCTTTCCTCCTGGCCTGGGGATATGGCGGGGTCCTCAATGCCCCGTTGCTGCTGGATGATCCGCTCATCCTGGCCTTGCAGGAGGGGAAGGGGCTGGCGGAACTGCTCTTTTCGGAGGGCCAGCAGCGTCCCCTGACCAGCCTGGCCCTGTTGCTGGACCGTTTCCTGTTGCCGGGTTCGGGATCGTGGCGGCATCGTCTGCCCAACGTGCTGCTGCACGGCCTCGCGGCCTGGTTCCTGTTCGACCTGTTTCGGCGCCTACTGGCGCGTCACCTGCCGCAGGCCCCGGGAAGCTGGCTGGCCCTGGTCGTCGCCGGAGCCTGGGCGCTTCATCCCCTGCAGACGGAGACGGTTGTCCAGGTCGCCCAGCGGGCCGAGGTGCTGGTCGGGCTGTTTGCCTTCCTGTCGCTATGGTGTCTGTGGCGCAGCGACGAGGCGGCATATCCAGGGTGTTGTGCTATGGGGACACCCCCATCATTTGTCACAGAAGGTCGCCAATGCGGAGATTGGCGTTCCCGGGAACGGGGCTTCGCGCGTCGGGCCTGGCAGGTCGGGGTGTTGGCGTCCTTGGCGGCGGGTTTCGCCAGCAAGGAGGCGATGGTCTCGGTGCCGCCGCTGCTGGTGCTCTTCGACCGGGCCTTCCTTGCCGATTCCTGGCGCGGGCTGTGGCGCCGCCGCCGCGGATTGTACGTGATCCTGGGAGGCCTCGCCCTCGTCGGCACGGTCGGATTGGC
>CAZBDL010000653.1:0-1607 GCA_964490525.1 uncultured Victivallales bacterium
CGGGGGAGGGGGCGGTGACGCTGTCCGACATCCTGGTGGGGGAGGTGTGGATGGCGGGCGGGCAGTCGAACATGGAGCGGATGTTCTCGATCGACCTGCAGAAGGGCTATGGCAAGCGGCGGGAGCAGGCGGCGGCCGCGGACTGCCCGACCCTGCGCTTCATCAACCTGCACTACGACATCGCCGAGGAGCCGGCGGTCGACCTCGATCCGCAGTGGCAGCGGCGGGCGCGGTGGACGGCGTGCACCCCGCAGAGCGTGATGGCCTCGTCGTCGCTGCCCTACTTCTTCGGCCGGGAGATCCTGGAGACGCAGGGGGTGCCGGTCGGCCTGATCCAGCACTGCATCAGCGGCACCGGTTCGGCGACCTGGCTGGATCGCGAGGTGTATGGGGCGGCGGCCCCGGATGATCTGGCGCGCGAGATGAAGAACGCCCTGCGCAAAGTCGAAGGCAAGTCGTGGTCGGGGTGGGACGACTACCGGGCCAAGCTGGCGGCCTGGCGCGTGGCGGCGGCGACGAATCCCCGGGCCAAGCACCCGATCGAGGCCGATCACCTGAACTTGAGCAATTTGCCGCATGGCCTGTTCAATGGCTTGATCGCCCCGATCGCCGGCTACGCCTGCCGGGGCATGATCTGGCACCGTGGCGAGGCCGGTGCCAGCGACCTGGCCCATGCCGCCAAGTTCAAGGCCATGGTTGACCACTGGCGCCAGCTCTGGGACGACGACTTCTGGGTCATCGTCGGCACCCTGACCAATATCGGGCCGCGCGAAAACGGGACCCCCGACCCGTCCACCGCCCATCTCATCAACGAGCAGTACTGGATGAACGTGGCTGGCATCGATGGCCTGGGCTTCGCGGCTGCCAGGGCCGGCATGGTCTCGCTGCAGGACCTGGGCAATTCGATGATGATGTCGCCGGAGGAGTTCCGGCGCGTCGACCGCCAGAACGGGGTGCACTACGAGGCCAAGGACGTCGCCGGGCACCGCTATGCCATGGCGGCCCGCGCCCTGGTCTACGGCGAGGCCGACCCCGCCCTGCGCGCGCCGATGTTCGCCGGGGCGGAAATCAAGGACGGCCAGGTCCGGGTTCGCCTGGCCGCGCCGCTGGCACCGTTGACGCTCCGCGAGGACAAGGCTGAGGGGGCGAACCGGGGCTTCGTCATCGAGGATCAGGCCGGGGCCTTCCACTTCGCCGAAGTGCGGATCGAGGGCGATGGCCTGGTGGCCTGGAAGGACGGCGTCGAGCCGCGCTGCCTCTACTACGCCTTCCACGGCAATCCGGTGCTGACCGTCTACACGGCCCTGGGCCAGCCGCTCCTGCCGTTCCGCACCAGCGGCTTCGGCAAGCGGGTGCCGGCGCCCGGACGCAGGCGGTGAGCGGCCCCGGCTGCCGTCATGGCCTTTGTCCCTCTGGCCGGTCGCGGACCACGCGCAGGCCGACGTCGGGATAGCGCCAGGTGGTCTGGGTCGCCCAGGGTTTGTCGGAGCAGCCGGCGAGGAAGTCCATGAACGAGCCGCCGATGCGGCTGTTGTTGAAGGTGTCGCGGGGATTGGGGCGGTCCTCGCACCATTCGGCGGCATTGCCGAGGAGGTCGTGGAAGCCCT
>CAZBDL010000654.1:0-1603 GCA_964490525.1 uncultured Victivallales bacterium
AGCCCCCAGACGGCGAGGGTGCCAGCGACGGCCACGGTCAAGGCGGCCGGGAAGCGTGGTGCCAGCCGCCGCAGGACGATCAGCGCGGCCAGGGCGGCCAGCCCGATGGCCAGCGTCGGCAGGTGGGCCATGTCCAGCTGGCTGGCCAAGGCCCACAGGTCGCCCAGCACGCGTTCACCCCGGGGAAGGCTCAGGCCCGTCAGTTTGTGCACCTGCGAGGCGGCAATGACGATGGCGGCGGCATTGGTGAAGCCGCAGATCACGGGTTGGGAGAGGAAGTTGACGACAAAAGCCATGCGGCAAAGGCCGAAGGCCAGCCGCAGGACGCCGATCATTGCCGCGAGGACGATGGCCAGGTGGATGTATTCCGCGCTGCCGGGGGTTGCAGCCGTGGCCAGGGTGGTCGCGGTGAGCAGCGAAGTCATGGCGACCGGGCCGGTGGCCAGGTGCCACGAGGAGCCCCACAGGGCCGCCACGATGCCCGGCAGGAAGGCCGCGTACAGGCCATAGTGCGGGGGCAGTCCGGCGAGCTGGGCATAGGCCATCGACTGGGGTACGAGCACCATCGCCACGGTCACCCCCGCCAGCAGGTCGGCACGGACTTGGCCGGATGTCGGGCGTGGCCAGCCCAGGAAGGGAAAGAGCCGGTGGATCAGGGGGCGTTGGCGTGGCGGGGTCATGATGGTGTCGGGAACATCCCGGGGAGGACGGCGGCGAGCTGGGCGCGCATCTCGGCGTCGCTGATGCTGGTGACCCGGCCCTGGCGGTACTGTTCGTCGATCCAGCCCTTTACCTGGAGGAGCGCGGGATGGTCCTTGCGGATCTCGGCCGCTTTCTCGCCGACATTCATGTGCAGCCAGCAGGCGATCCCCGCCAGTCCAGAGTTGTTGGTCACGGCGATCGTACTCGGGGCCTTCAGCCACTTCTGCGTGTCGAAGATGTTGTAGATCTCCTCGTTCTTGCTCAGGCCGTCGGCATGAATCCCCGCGCTGGTCGTGTTGAAGCGTTCGCCGACGAACGGATAGTTCGCCGGGATCTCCACCCCCAGGTCCTTGCGGAAGTACTCGGCCGCCTCGGTGATCGCGGTCGTGTCGAGCCCGTCGTGGATCCCGGTCAGCCCCATCCACTCGAAGACCAGACCCTCGATCGGTGGGTTGCCGGTGCGCTCGCCGAAGCCGAAGAAGGTGCCGTTGGCCGCCGCGCAGCCGTGGATCCAGGCCGTCGCCGCATTCGCCAACACCTTGTGGAAGTCGTTGTGGCCGTGCCATTCAAGCTGCCCTGGGTGCAGTTCAGTGTGCTCGCGCAGGGCCTGCAGGAGGGCGGCCACCCCGCGCGGCAGGGCGCTGCCCGCATACGGCAGGCCGTAGCCCATCGTGTCGCACAGGCGGATCTTCACGTCGATGCCGGTGCCGCGGCACATTGCCTGCAGTTCGTTGACCATCGGGATGACGAAGCCGAAGATGTCGGCGCGGGTGACGTCTTCCAGGTGGCAGCGCGGCACGATGCCTTGTTCGAGCGCGGCCCCAACCACCGCCTTGTACCCGTCAAGCGCCTGGCGCCGGGTCTGCTTCAGCTTCAGGAAGATGTGGTAGTCCGAGCAGGA
>CAZBDL010000655.1:0-1602 GCA_964490525.1 uncultured Victivallales bacterium
AGGGCCGCGGTGAGGCCGGCCCGGTTGCGGACGATGCCGCAGGCATCCCAGAGCAGGCGGCCCAGTTCGCGATGGATGTCATCCACCGTGCGCCGGCCCTTGCCGGCAAGCAGTCTGGCAATGGCCGCCTTGGCCTCGTTCTCCGCAGCGGTAAAGCAGGATGCTGACGCGGACGGCGGCGTCGGCGGGCAGCCGGCCAGGTAATCGCCAATGGTGTTGGGCAGGATGAAGTAGCCGTCGGCCAGCCCCTGCATCAGGGCGCTTGCGCCGAGCCGGTTTGCCCCGTGATCGGAGAAATTGGCCTCACCGAGGACAAAAAGCCCGGCAACCGTGCTCATCAGATGGTAATCGACCCACAGGCCGCCCATGGTGTAATGGACTGCCGGCGCGATCAGCATCGGCTCCGCGGCCGGATTGCGGCCGGTGATTTTTTCATACATCTGAAAGAGATTGCCGTATTTGCGGAGCATGACCGGCAGACCGTCGCGGGCTAAGGCGTCGCGGAAATCGAGATACACGGCCCGGTTGGTGGCGCCCACCCCCTTGCCGGCATCGCACTGCTCTTTGGCGTTGCGGGAGGCGACATCGCGGGGCACGAGATTGCCAAAGGCGGGGTAGCGGTTTTCCAGGTAATAGTCCCGCTCCGCCTCCGGGATGGCGGCGGCCGGTCGGCTGTCGCCTGCTTTCCGGGGCACCCAGACCCGGCCGTCGTTGCGCAGGCTCTCGCTCATCAGGGTCAGTTTCGCCTGCTGCTCGCCATGGGCGGGAATGCAGGTGGGATGGATCTGGACAAAGGAGGGGTTGGCGAAAAAAGCCCCTTTCTTGCAGGCTCGCCAGGTCGCGCTGACGTTGGAGGCCATGGCGTTGGTGGAGAGAGCGTAGATGTTGCCGTAGCCGCCGGTGGCGAGCACCACTGCATGGCCGGCATGGCTTTCGATGCGGCCGTTGATCAGGTTGCGGGTGACGATGCCGCGGGCCCGGTTGTCCTCGACCACCAGATCGACCATTTCGTGCCGGGGGTGGATGACGACCCGAGCGGCGGCCGCCTGGCGCATCAGGGCGCCATAAGCGCCGAGCAGCAGTTGCTGGCCGGTCTGGCCGCGGGCGTAGAAGGTGCGGGACACCTGGGCGCCGCCGAAGGAGCGGTTGGCCAGGGTGCCGCCATACTCCCTGGCAAAGGGCACGCCCTGGGCGACGCACTGGTCGATGATGGCGTTGCTGAGCTGGGCCAGCCGAAAGACATTGGCCTCCCGGGCGCGGAAATCACCGCCCTTGAGGGTGTCGTGAAAGAGGCGGAAGACGCTGTCGCCGTCGTTCTGGTAATTCTTGGCCGCGTTGATGCCGCCCTGGGCGGCGATGCTGTGCGCCCGGCGGGGGCTGTCGTGGATGGTGAAGACCTCGACCGCGTAGCCCTGTTCGGCGAGAGTGGCGGCGGCGGCGGCGCCGGCCAGGCCGGAACCGACGACGATGACGCGGTACCTGCGGCGGTTGGCCGGACTGACCAGCCGGCAGGTGCGGCAGTGATGGTGCCATTTGTCCGGCAGCGGGCCGGGCGGGCTTCTGACGTCAAGCGCGGTCATCGTCGGATCACCGGAGAAAGGC
>CAZBDL010000656.1:0-1597 GCA_964490525.1 uncultured Victivallales bacterium
GGATGCGGCGGTAAAGATAGTCCGGTGGGCAGGCTATTTCAACTCCTGCAGGTAGCTGGAGCCGGGATAATCCTTCTGGAGCATTTCGGCAAAGGCGGTGGACCGGTTGTCGTTCATCTCCTTGAGGGTGTTGGCGACGCGGACGAGGGCCTTGGGGCGCTCCTTGTTCTCCTTCGGGAAGAGCAGGGCGGTGCGCAGGAACATCAGGGCGGCGTCGCGCTTCTTGTTCTGGCTGAGGAGGATGTCGCCCTGGGCATTGAGCGCGAAGGCGACCAGGTCGTCGTCCTGGGCCGAGAGCAGCTGGGTGAGGAGGGCGCTGGCCTGGTCGAACTTGCGGGCCTTGACGTAGAGCTCGGCGAGGAGTTTGCGGCACTCCCAGTACTGCTGAACCTTCTGGGGATCGAGCTCGGCGGGCTTGAGGGGGGTGAGCAGCTCGAGGCGGGTGATGGCCTCGGCCTCCTTGTTGATGCGGTTCAGGCACATGCTCTCGAGGTAGACGAGGTTGACGTCGTAGCCGAGGAACTTGAACTGGTCGTAGAGGGTGCGGGCCTGTGCGGCGGCCTCGGCGAACTTGTTGCCGCGGATGAGCTGCTCGACGGCGGCGATCTCCTGGGGCTTGGGGATGCGGGCCCAGCGGTAGTCGGTGCTGCGGATGCGCTGCTGGACGGCGCCCTCGCGGTAGGTGAGGTTGCCCTGGGCGTCGGCGGTGATGCCGTCAGCGGTGAGCTGCTTGCCGTCGTTGCGCAGGATGATGGCCTTCTGGGCCATGGCCGGGGTGGCGGCGAGGGCGAGGAAGAGGCCGCCAGCGGCGGCGAGGCGTCCGAATCGCTTCATGGGAGGAGTCCTTTCATCCGTTCGGTTGTCGTTATGCGGGGCAAGGCGTGGTGACGGGATCAGGGGGCGTTGGTGCCAGCGGGGCCGGGGAGGTTGCCGATCTCGCGGAGGAAGCGTCCGTTGAGGAAGTGCTTGCGGTACTTGGCGATCATCTCGTCGCGCTGCTCGGCCATGCCGAGGCGGGCTTGGCAGAAGGCGGCGCGGTAGATGGCGTACTCGATCCACTGGCGCTGCTTCTGGCGCTCCTCGGGAGGGAGGGACTCGTCGTCGTCGTCGGGGTCGGTGCGGGCGATGATCTCGAAGGCGCCGAGGGCCCGGGAGAAGTTGTCCTGTTCGATGAAGGTGTCGCCGATCATGCACTGGGCCTCGAAGTAAGTGCCGTGCTTGCCGGAGAAGGTGGCCACTTGGGAGACCTCGGCATAGTCGGCGATGGCCCGCTCATAGCCGTCCTTGGTCTTGAGGCGCCGGTTGGCGTCGGCGCGGAGGAATCGTCCGTCGATGAAATACGGCGACTTCTCGTTGAGCAGGAGCTTGTCGAGGAAGGCGATGGACGTCTCGAGCTTCTCGGCATGGAGGGCGGCGCTGGCACCCTGGAAAAGGAGGCGCTCGCGGAAGGTCTCGAGAATGCGGGCGGTTTCGGCGGGATCCTCGGCCAGTTCGCGGGCGCGGTTGCGGCCGAGCCAATCGGCGAGGACCGGATTGTCGAGCTTGGGCATAAGGGATTCGACGGCCTTGAGGGCCAGCTCGCCGCCCTCCTTGGGAT
>CAZBDL010000657.1:0-1579 GCA_964490525.1 uncultured Victivallales bacterium
ATCCATCACTACACCGCCGACGGCCTGCTCATCGGCAGCTTCGGCCCCGACCAGGCCCGCCTCGGCGGCCCGCCCGACAATCACACCACCGGGCTCATGGACATGTTCGGCGCCCTGAACGCCTGCCGCGACCCCCGCGACGGCCTGGTCGACGTCTTCGTCGAGGACAACTACAACCTGCGCGTCATCTGGCATCGCCTCGACGACCGCGACATCCGTACCGTCTCGGCGAAAGTCTCATTGCCATGACCCTGTCTGCCATCTAGGCGAACCTCTGTCTCCCGAAGAGCAAATCGAGGATGAGCACGAAGGGGAGGAGCGGGCCCCCGCATTCCCCCGTCCGTTTGGTCCGTTTGGTCCGTATGATCACGAGGCAATTTTCAACCGGCAGGAAAAGGAGACGACCGGCATGATCCAGTGCGCACGGATGGGGGTGCTGCTGCGCCCCGGCGACGAGGCCCTCCAGGCCAAGTTCAACGCGGGGATGGTCGTCCATGACGGCACGGTCCACATGCTCTACCGCTTCTGCGAGAAGCGCGAGCAGTGGCGGGGACGGGCCATCGACTGGGGCGCGTGGCAGCCGGGCGACGCCTTCCCCTACCGGCAGAACTGCATCTGCCATGCCACCTTGGAGCCGGGGGGGAAACTGTTGCGCGACGACGGCGTGCCGGTGATCTTCCCGGAGCTGCCCGAGGAGGCCGTCGGCTGCGAGGATCCGCGCATCGTCCCGTTCGACGGCGCGTTCCTCGTCTTTTATTCGGCCTTCGACGGGCACCTGTCCCGGGTCGCGGTGGCGCGGACGGCCGACTTCCGCTCCTACGAGAAGCTGGGGACCATCGAGCATGGCATGCCGGACAAGGACGCCTTCATCTTTCCCGAGCGGATCGGCGGCCGGATCGCCTATATGCACCGGATCGACGGCAAGATCCAGCTCGATTATTTCGCCAGCGTCGAGGCGATGCTCAATCTGGCCAGTTGGCGCGGCTACCGGGACCGTGTCCAGGCGCAGACGATGATGGCCGGCGTGCATCCCTTCGAATGCGAGAAGATCGGGGGCGGGGTGCCGCCGATCCGCACCGACGACGGTTGGCTGCTGATCTACCACGGTGTCGACCGCCAACGCATCTACCATGCCGGCGCCGCCCTGCTCGACCTGTGCGACCCCGCCCGCATCATCGCCCGCCTGCCGTATCCGATCCTCTCCCCCGAGGCCGATTTCGAGACCGTCGGCGACTATAATGGCTGCGTCTTTCCCCAGGGGTATATTCTTGACCGCGGAGACCTCGTCATTTCCTATGGCACCGCCGACAAGTACACCGCCCTGGCCAGGATCAGCCAGGACGAATTGCTCCAGGAGCTCGCCCGGCATCATTGTTGATGCTTTATGTCCCGGGACACAAAGGTATCTCGCCATTTCCCGCCAGGCGCGTGGCCCGGGTAATCAGACGATGTCTGGCCTGAATTATTCATAAAAAAATGGCAGGACGCTCATAAGTAAAACATGGACAATGATTTATGAATAAATGTACGCCGAAAATCGGGCAAGCCAATTACGGCCTGCCATTTTTACCGAAGGCAA
>CAZBDL010000658.1:0-1577 GCA_964490525.1 uncultured Victivallales bacterium
CGGGCCAGTTCGGGAATCTTCCGACCGCCGAAGATCAGCAGGACGATGAGGAAGATGACGATCCAGTCCCAGCTCTGGAGGTTGAGCATGGCGGTCTCCTTGCGGCAGGACCGGCACCGCGCTCCGCGTGCCGGGCGGTGGTGCCAATGTGTTCCGCCACTATACCTTGGCGGGAGGCTTTTGCAACGTGGCCAGCCAGATTCCCAGCTCGCCGAGGAGGGTCAGTAAGATCCCGAGGACGAGCAACGAGACCGGATCCGCGGTGATCACGGCGGCGAGCACGAACATCGCCAGGAAGGTGTAGGGCCGCCAATGCCGCAGCGTCGCCGGGTCGACGAGTCCGAACCGGACCAGCGCGATGATGGCGAGCGGCAACTGCATGACCAGGCCGGCGGCGAACTCCCAATAGAGCAGGAAGGTGACGTAGTCGTTCAGTCGCCAGATGTTGTCCGCCCCCTCCACGCCCATCCGCAGGAGCATCGGCAGCATCAGGAACAGGCCCCCATAGCCGAGGATGACCCCGGCCACAAACAGGACGCAGGCCGTGGCGAAGATCCACCAGAAGGCGCACCGTTCCCTGGGGGCGAGCCCGGGCGCGACGAAGCTCCAGAGGATGAGGACGACGAACGGGAACGAGAGGACGCCGCCGCCAAGCAGGCCGACCTTCATCTTCACCAGGATCCCGTCGAAGGGGCCCGCCTGGTTCAGCACGATCCGCCCGTCGGCGGGCGCGGCCGAGATCAGCGGCGCCGTTAGGATCTCCAGCAGCGGGTCGACCAGTGCCGTGCAGGCGACGGTCAGGAGCGTCACCACCGCGACGATCTTGAGCAGGCCCCAGCGGAACTCCTCAAGGTGCTCCCACAGGGACATGCGCTTGCTGTCGTTGTCCATCAAGCACGCCTCACCCGCACTTGCTGTAATCGCACAGCAAGCACTTGAGGCAGTTTTCGGCGACGACCAGGCCCTTGCCGTTGCATTGCGGGCAGATCATCAGTTGGCGGCTGGCGTCGCCGTCGCCGTCCTCGGGGGGGGAGGCGTGTGGCACGACGGTGGCGGCGGGCCCCGAGGCCCCAGCCCGCTCCTTGGCGGGCGGCAGGATGCCGATGCGGCGCAGGTGCTGCTCGATGGTCAGGCCGATGTCGGCGACCAGCGAGGGCACGTACTGGCCGTTCGCGAAGTAGCCCCCGTTCGGGTCGTAGATGCTCTTCAGCTCCTCGACCAGGAAGGTCGGGTCGGGCTCGCGCCGGAATACCGCCGAGATCAGCCGCGTCATCGCCACGATCCAGCTGAAGTGCTGGAGGTTCTTGGTGTTGATGAACAGCTCGTAGGGACGGCGGCGGCCGTCCTCCTCGATGACGTCGTTGATCGTCAGGTAGAGCGCCTCCGACGAGAGCGGCGTGCGCAGCTTGTAGGTCACCCCCTCCAGCTCCTTCGGCCGGGGCGTGAGGTGGATGGAGGGGGCCGAGACGGTGGCCGTCGCGGCCGGGCCCGGCGACGGCGGGGCGGCGGGTGCGGCCGGGGCCGGGGCGGGCGCCGTGGTGAGGATCCCGGCGATGTGCTCGGAGGGCCGGAAGGTG
>CAZBDL010000659.1:0-1573 GCA_964490525.1 uncultured Victivallales bacterium
TCCAGGAACTGCTCGGACACAGCCATGTGGAGACGACGATGATCTACACGCATGTCCTGCGGGAACTGACACCGCGTGCGGCCAGCCCGTTGGATCGACTGACGGCATAGGGCGGCAGGAGCTGGGCGAGCTCGACGCAGAGGTTGGGGGTGAAGAGGCCATCGGTGGCCATGCCCCTGCGAAGTTCGCACGGGGTCCAGAAGCGAACCTCGTCGATCTCCTCGCGGTCGAAGGCGAAGGGACCGGGATGGGTAACGGCAAAGACTTGGACGTTCTCGGACTCGACCTCGTTGCGGATGCGCAGGGGGAAAAGGAGGCGCAGGGGCAGGTTCGGCGGCAGGCCCAGCTCCTCGGCCATCTCGCGGCGGGCCGCCGCCTCATAGTCCTCGCCGGGGGCGAGATGGCCGCCGACGGCGGTGTCCCAACGCCCGGGCTGGATGTCCTTGCGGTTCGAACGCTTCTGCAGGAGGATGCGGCCGTCGGGATGATAGACGACGACGTGGGCGGTGCGATGGACCAGGGCGGGGTTGCCATGGCAGGCGCTCCGGAGCGCGCGGCCGACGACCCGGTCGTCGGCATCGACCACCTCAAACCATTCGTCGCTCATTTCTTCTCGGTCTTGCGCGGACGCCGCCGGGGCTTTGGCTTGGCGGCGGAATCCTCCTCGGCCACCGCCCCGTCAACCGCGCCACCGGCGTCGGCTTCCGCCGCCTCGCCCGTCTTCTCGCCCGCGCCGTCCATCGGCAGCTCCGGGAAGAAGAGCAGCTTCTGATTGTCAACCTCGACCCTGACACGCGCGCCGGAGATGACGTTGCCGCGGAGCATCTCCTCGGCCAGGGGATCCTCAAGGTAGTGCTCGACGGCGCGGCGCAGCGGCCGGGCCCCGTATTCGGGCTTGTAGCCGCGTTCGATGAGGAGGTCGAGGGTCTCCGGCCCATAGGCCAGGGTGACCTGGTGCTGGGCAAGGCGGGCGACGACCTTGTCCAGCTCGAGCTGGACGATGCGGCGCAGGTCCTCCTGGGCGAGGGAGCGGAAGACGACGATCTCGTCGATGCGGTTGAGGAACTCGGGCTTGAAGCGCTTGCGGGCGACCTCGAGCAGGCTGTTGTTGAGCTTCTCAAAGTCGACGACGCCCGGCCCGACGGTGCTGAAGCCGAGGGTGCCGCCGCCCTTCATGGCCTGCTCGGCGCCGACATTGCTGGTCATGATCACGATGGTGTTGCGGAAGTCGATGCGCCGCCCGAGGCTGTCCGTGATCTTGCCCTCCTCGAGGATCTGGAGGAGCATGTGCATGACGTCGGGGTGGGCCTTCTCGATTTCGTCGAAGAGCACCACGGAGTAGGGCTTGCGGCGGACGCGCTCGGAGAGCTGACCGCCCTCGTCGTGGCCGATGTAGCCCGGCGGCGAGCCGATCAGGCGGCTGACGTTGAACTTCTCCATGTACTCGGACATGTCGATCTGGATGAGGGCGTCGGCGTCGCCGAAGATGAACTCGGCGAGGGCCTTGGCGAGCAGGGTCTTGCCGACGCCGGTGGGCCCGAGGAAGATGAACGAGCCGATCGGACGGCGCGGG
>CAZBDL010000660.1:0-1570 GCA_964490525.1 uncultured Victivallales bacterium
GTTGACCAATCCACCCCAAGGGGCGGCAAAGGTCACGTGGCATCCGGCCCGGAAGGTGGCGGCGACCGCGACATTGGCGGCCGGCATGACCAGGCCGGTGACCGGTGCGCCGGGGGTGGCCAGATGGGCGATGTCGCCGGTCCACTGGTCGAAGGCCTGTCCGGTGGGCGGCCAGTCGGCGGCGATGGTCAATTCGGTTCCCGGGGCATAGGTTCCCGAGCCCGTTCCCGCCGTGACCCCGAGGGTGTAGGCGGCGGCCCCATCGGTCCGGAAGGTGGCGGTGACGGCGACATCGGCGGCCGGCATGGCCAGGATCGTGGTCGCAGCACCGGGATCGGCGACGGAGGCCCCGGTCCAGGCATTGAAGACCTGGCCTGCGGGCGCGGCATCGGCGACGATGGTGATGGCGGTGCCCTCGGCATAGGTGCCCGAGCCGAGGCCATTGCCCACGGTCAGGGTGTGGGCCGTTCCCGTGGCATGGCGGTAGGTGGCGGCGACCGTGGCCTCCGCGGCGGGCATGACCAGGGTCGTGGCCGGGGCACCGGGATCGGCGACGGCGGCCCCGGTCCAGGCATTGAACACCCAACCGGCCTTGGCCGGATTAGCCGCCAGGTCGATGATCGCGCCCTCGGGATAGCGTCCCGACCCGCTGCCCTGGCCCACGGTCAGGAGATATTCGGGGCCGTCGGTGTAGGTGAATCCCTGCGCTAGGGTATGGGTGGCGCCGTCCGGCAGGATGACGGTGACGTCGACGGCCACCGGCAGCGGCTCCTCGCCCGCATACGGGGGCACGGTGAAGGTCAGGCTGCCGTTCCCGGCGAGCGCAATGTGGGTGGCGGGCCGGCCATCGACCAGGACTTGCAGCGGCGCGAACTCCGCGGCGTCCGTGGCGCATGTTCCGCGCCCGTAGGTGCCGAGCCCGAACTTGCTGTCCAGGTAGCGCCCCACGGATGTCCTCTCCCAGTAGTCCAGGCTGCGGGGAAAGGCGATCAGCTCCAGGATGTCGCCCTGGTAGCCCGCATTGGCGGCCGGCGCATGGTAGGGCTTGGCGATGCGCACGGACTCGCGGCTGCCGTCAGCCTTGCCGCTGTTCGTGCGCACGGGAACGGCATTGGGCTTGGCCGTCTTGTTGTCCTCCAGCATGTCGACATACAGGGCGAAGCCCGCCCCGCTGTAGTCGTTGCCCCCGGTCTCCCCGGCGCTGAAGAGGCGTTGGTAGAAGGTGTCGCCGGGGGCGGGATTGATGTAGACCCCGAAGACCTGGCAGTCGCCGACGAGAGATCCCTGCAGATCGGGGAGGCCGGCGGCAAGGTCAAGGAAGTCGTCGCCGTCGAAGCGGATTGCCGGCAGGCCTCGCCAGACGCCGCCGCGAAAGGTCGGCTGGTAGCCGGCCGTCTCCTGGATGGCATTGGAGGAGCGCCCCGAGACATCCGGCCAGAGGGCGACCGGATCGCCCTCCGGGTGCCCCGCCAGGTCGTTGGCGCGCAGCCAGAGCAGCCGTTCCTCGGCGAGCAGCGGATAGGCCGCGGCAAGGATGGCGGGATTGTCCTGCGAGGACAGTTCGGGGCGG
>CAZBDL010000661.1:0-1568 GCA_964490525.1 uncultured Victivallales bacterium
CGTTCCCCCAGCCGCCGTGAACGAGCCCCCCGCATACAGCCCTTGTCCCTCTTCCCAGCGCAGCGCCAGGACGCTTTCCCCGAAGTTGGCGATGCCATCGCCGAGGGGATGCCAATCGGTTCCGTCCCAGCGCACGATGCGTTGGCAATTGACCATGCCGCCGTCGGCCATGGTGAATCCGCCCCCGAGGTAGAGGTCGCCGTTGGGCGCACAGGCCAAGGCGTTGACCCCGGCATTGACCCCACCGCCTGCCCACCCGCCGCCGATCTTGTCCCAGGCACCGCCATCCCAGCGGGCGACGTATTGCGCCGGCGATCCTCCGGCATTCGTGAAGATCCCGCCGGCATAAAGTGTGCCGTCCGGAGCGACGGCCAGGGCGAGGACCGCATTGTCCACCCCCTCGCCAAGAGGACTCCAGGCGGCACCGTCCCAGCGCGCAATCCGATTGGCGGGTTCGCCCCCCGCCACCGTGAAGTCCCCTCCCGCATAAAGGGTTCCGTCGGAGCCAACAGCCAATGCCCGCACGCGGTCGTTGACGCCCGCGCCCAGGGTATGCCATGCGGCCCCGTCCCAGCGGGCGATGTTGCTGACCGTGGCACTTCCCGCCAAGGTGAACGTGCCGCCGACATACAGCGAGCCGCCATGCCAAGCCATCGCCAGCACCTGCGGCGACGGCCCGTCGATTCCGGGAATGCCGCCCAGGCTCACCCAGTCGTCGTCAAGCACCGGTCCCGCAGCCCTCGTCCCGCCGGCCTGCAGGTAGGCCGGGGTGTCATCGGGCAGGTCGATGATGGCGTTGCCGCCGGACACTGGCACGGTCCAGGCGGTGAAGCGGGCCGGTTCGACGACGGCGTCGCCCACGGTGTCCGGCACGGCCAGGGTGACCGTCACGGTGGTGCATCCGGACAGGCCGGCCAGGGCGACTTCACCTCCATCCTCGGCGTCGGTCCAAGCCAGGAACACCGGCCCACCGGAAGGCTGGTCGAAGCGGTACAGATGGGCTCCGGCGGTGGTGGCGACCTCGGTGACGGCAGTGAAGTCGCCGATGGTCTCGTTGAGCTTGACGCAGGTGTAGTAGTTTGGACGGCGTGTCCCGGCCTGGTCGATCATCGCCATCCACAGCAGTCGCTCGTCGCTCCACATCGGATGGGCGGTCATCTCCGCGTAGATGATCGCCTGCGTGTTCAGGGCGAAGCATTGGGCGGCCGCAGGCGGCAGCCACTTGGCGTTCTGCGCCTGCGTCGCCGCCGTCTGCAGGGGATTGTCGTAGAAGGCGCACTCGGTGATGAAGAAGGGGACGCTGCGCAGGGCGGCGTCATGCCCCCACAGGTCGGCCGCCGCATCCGCCAGGCAGAAGTCGTCCGGGGAATAGTTGTGGTAGGAGATGAAGTCCACGGTCACGCCGGCGTCCCAGGCCGCCTTGAAGTCCTTGAAGTCGTGCAACTCCCCCCCGACCAGCGAGCCGACGGCGAAGTTCGCGTCTGCGGCCGCCGCCTTCAGGGCCGTCCGTCCCTGTTGGCAATACTGGACATAGGTCGCCTGCGGGAAGCCATCCCACTGCCCCTGCA
>CAZBDL010000662.1:0-1567 GCA_964490525.1 uncultured Victivallales bacterium
TCGCGGCGCTTGGCGCGGTAGTGCGCGACCGACACGCCGCGGTTCTCGCCCCAGGGGAAATGGGCGACATGGAGGGCAAATTCAGTGTCCTCGTTCTGCCAGGCGGCCAGGCTGTCGGCCCCCATCCGGAAGGTGTAGGTGCCAGTGGCCGGGGCGATGAAGACGAGGACCGCGGCCTCCTGGCCGGAAAAGCCGAGGCAGGCGCGGTTGCCCGCCTTCGTCGAGAAGAGGGCATTGCCCTCAGGCCCGGTGAAGCTGCGATCCTCCTCGAACCAGGTCATCAGGTTCTCCCCCCAATCGGCCTTGGCGAGGCCGATCTGCGCGTCCATGGCGGCCGTCTTCGCCTTGGCCAGCCAATGCAGGCGCCACAGGGGCTTGCCCGTTTCGTCGGCATAATCGGGGTCGCCGACCCAATGCCAGGCCGGCACCGGCAGGCTGTATCTGGCCAGGGCCGGCCGCCCGGAACCGTCCACGAACGGCGTCACGGCCAGGGGCTTGACCTCGATCGTCGGGGGATAGACCTGCAGGCCAACGGTGAGCGGATCCTTCAGGGCGTGCGGCCCGGGTCGGCCAGTCCCGAACAGCCGGGGCAACGCCTCCTGGAGCGTGGCATTGAACAGTGCGTAGCCACCGGCATGGGGGTGGCAACCGTCGTTGGCGAACTGCTCCCAGGTGATCTCCCCAGCCTGGATTTTCGCGGCCACGGCCTGCGCCAGGCCCAGGGTCGGAATCCCGTAATGCGCCGCCACGCGCTCATGGAAGGTGGCAGCGACCGGCTGGCGGCCCGCCCGATAATCCTCCAGGTGCCCTTTGGCCAGGGTGTGGAAGATGACGATGTCGGTTTGCGGATCCTGACGCCAGGTCTTGTGCACCATGCGCTCGAAGTCGGCGGTATGATTCATCTGGCCGTCATTCACCGCGAACTCGATGAGCACCAGGTCGGGCCGATGGACGAGGACGTCGCGGTCATAGCGCTTCGCCCCGAAGCCCGAGTCGGTGCCGCTGATGCCGGCATTGACGACCGTGACCTGGGCCGACGACCACTGCTCCCGGAGCCAGCGCTCCGTGGCTGCGACATAGCCATCCGCTCCCCCGCCCCGGGTGATCGAACCGCCAATGAAGACGACCTTGAGCTTCTCGCCGCGGGCCAGCTTCGCCCCCGCGTTCGGCAGACCGCCGCGAAGTTCGCAGATGGCGGGCAGGCCAGCCTCCGCCGCCCCCGCGCCGACGCTGCCGACCAGGCACGCCACCGTGGCGACCATGCCACCAACTGTAGGTATCTTCATGCGCGATCCTTCGGGGTGTACAGGTATAATGGCACTGAGAGAAGCACTAACTCGAGGCGGAGCCATGGTGCGGTACCGCCGAGCTCCTGCTCGGCTTTTCGGCGAATCTACCATTCCATATGCTTATCTGAATGCCATTGGTGTATAGGAACCATCTTGTTCGCCTTGGCGACCCCGCTATTGCACCGGCTCGACCTTGATGTCGTCAAAGTCCGCCGTGCCGGTACTGCTGAACAGCCCGACCTGGAGGCGGATGGCGGCGGAACCCTCGGGCACCTCGC
>CAZBDL010000663.1:0-1556 GCA_964490525.1 uncultured Victivallales bacterium
GGGTGATCGTGCAGTTCGGCGGCCAGACGCCGCTGAACATCGCCCGCGAGCTGGAGCGCAACGGCGTGCCGATCATCGGCACCAGCCCGGCCAGCATCGACGCGGCCGAGGACCGCGACACCTTCCAGAAGCTCGCCCGGAAGCTCGGCATCCGCCAACCCGAGAACGGCATCGCCACCAACGTCGAGGAGGCGGTGGCCATCGCCGCGCGCATCGGCTATCCCGTGCTTGTGCGCCCCTCCTTCGTGCTTGGCGGCCGTGCCATGGTGATCGTCTACAACGAGAAGTGGCTGCGCAAGTACATGGACGAGGCTGTCGAGGCCTCCGAGGAGCGTCCGGTGCTCGTCGACCGCTACCTGGAGAACGCACTGGAGTTCGACGTCGACTGCGTGTCCGACGGCGAGACGGCGGTGATCGGCGCGATCATGGAGCACATCGAGCTGGCGGGGATCCACTCCGGCGACAGCGCCTGCGTCATCCCGGCGATGACCATCGGCCCGGAAATCCGCGAGCGGCTTAGCCGTCACACCCTGGCCCTGGCGCGCGAGCTGAAGGTCTGCGGGCTGATGAATGTGCAATATGCGGTGAAGGATGGCGAGGTGTACATCATCGAGGTCAACCCCCGGGCCTCGCGCACCGTGCCGTTCGTCAGCAAGGCGATCGGCGTGCCGCTGGCCAAGCTGGCCGCCCTGGCGATGGTCGGGCGCAAGCTGGCCGACCTGGGCTTCACCCGCGAGATCATCCCGCGCCATGTCTCGGTGAAGGAGGCGGTGTTTCCCTTCAAGCGCTTCCCGGGCATCGACATCGTGCTTTCCCCCGAGATGAAGTCCACGGGCGAGGTCATGGGCATCGACTTCGCCGGCGGCATGGCCTATCTGAAGAGCCAGGCGGCGGCGGGCAACAGCCTGCCGGCGGACGGCAACGTCTTCCTCAGCGTCCGTTCCTTGGACAAGGATGCGGTGGTGCCGCTGGCGCGCGAACTGGTGGCGCTGGGCTTCCGGCTCTTCGCCACGGTCGGGACGGCGACGCGGCTGATGGACGAGGGGATTCCGACGCAGGCGATGTTCCGGATTGCCGAGGGGCGGCCGAACGTGCTGGACATGATGGAGCGTGGCGAGGTTTGCTGGGTGGTGAACACCCCCTCGAGCGGCCCCTCGCCGATGGTCGACGAGATCCGCATGCGGGCCGTCGCCACCATGAAGGGCATTCCCATCACCACCACCATCAGCGGGCTGTCGGCCGCGGTCGAAGGGCTGCGGGCGCTGCGCGAGATGAAGCGGATGGAGATCTGTAGCATCCAGGAATTCCACCGGCACGCCCCGCGCCTGGCTTGGCGCCGCTAGCCTGAATTATTCACGCGGCCAGTGGGGCGCAGGTGCTAGGCGGCGAGGCGCCGCTGTGGTGACCACCGCAAGCTGAAGCCAATCCGCCGACAGGCGGACGCCCCAATGGCCGCGCCTCCGGTAAAAAAGGCGAGCCTGATTTCGTCTTGTAATTCCTTATTTACCATTGATTTATCTGTTTTGCTCGCCTTTTTTATGAATAATTCAGGCTAG
>CAZBDL010000664.1:0-1554 GCA_964490525.1 uncultured Victivallales bacterium
CTCCAGCTTGCCCACCCGCAGGCGCAGGCCAAGACGCAGGGTCTCCCAGTCGGGCTTGACCGCGACGTCCTGGGAGACCGAACTGTAGTCGCCCACCTTGGCGAGGTGGACACGCACGAAGCGGTTCTTGCCCTCCATCTCGAGGATGGCGGACGGCGTCAGCTTCCACCCGGACGGCCCGCCCTGGTTGTCGACCTGGCTGAAGTCGCCGTTGACCAGCAGGTTGTCGGCCGCGGCAAGGGCGAGCCCCGTGCACAGGGCCCCGAGCGCGAGCATCATGGTTGCCTTCATGGATCTATTTCTCCTAGTTGTTGTTGCGATTTCCTCTTCGTGTCCTTCGTGTCCTTCGTGGTGATCTCATTCCCCGCCGAACAGCCAGCGCCAGAAACTCTTGCGCGGCTTCTCCGCAGGCGGCTCCGGGGACGGAGCGGTTGGACCCGGCGCCCCGGTCAGCGCCGCCGCCAGGGCATCGGGATCCATTCCCGGACCCTCGACGAAGACCGCCAGATCGCCGAGACGGACCGGCGCGGCCAGGTCATTGCCGAAGAGGTCGCGGACGGCGACTCCCGCCGGGATCGCGGCCAGCTCGCCCCGGGCGATGCCCTTGGAGAGGATCACCGCCACCGTGCCGCCTTCGCCATCAAAGAGATACGCGAAGAGGTCCGGCTTCAGCTCGACCGTCCGCGCATAGGTCCGCCCCTCCAGGTGCCAGGCCAGGTTGCTGAAGGCGGTGGCGTTGGGGGCAAGGCGGCCGTCGACGTTCATCAGCGAATAGGAGCTGACGTACTCGCCCCAGCCGTAGTAGAGGTAGTAGAAGAACTTGTCGGCTCCGCTGGCCAGGGTCGAGACCCAGTAGCGCACCAGGTAGTCGCCCCAATAGGCCTCCTTGTCGGTCTTGCCCAGCGGTGCGGAATGGCGGTAGAAGTTGCGGATGTCGCTCGGCCCCGGCCCGCCCTCGCTGTTCCAGACCGGCATCGCCAGATCGTCCGGATTCGAGTTCGCCGCCGTCGCCTCGTAGATGCGGTCGCCGGGAAAGCCGATGCCGCTCGACAAATAGGAGTGGTAGCTGACCACGTCGATCGTCTTGAAGATGCCCAGCTCGAACAGCCGCTTCGTCCAGGCGTCGGACGGCGCATGGTAGTGGGCCCCGGCATTGAACACGACCAGGGCGTCCGGATTGCCCGCGCGCAGGCCGGCGGCGGCCGCCCGGTGCATCGCCAGAAAGGTCTCCGGCGGCGGGTGGATGTACTTGCCGTCCGCGAAGCCCTGGTTGAGGAAGCCCGGCAGGAAGGGCTCGTTCCAGGTCTCCCACGCCTGGACCTGGCCGCGGTAGTGGCCGGAGATGCGCCGCGCAAACTCCCCCAAGGCATCGACATCCTTGGGCACGACATTCTTGGCATGCCAGTTGTTGTAGCCCTTCGGGGGGGGCGTGGGCATCACCCACGAGCGCTGCCAGGACGGCACACCCTCGAGGATGCCGAGCAGGCAAAGGTTCGCCTCATGCATCGGCGCGATGTACTTGTCCATGCCCGTGAAATCCCAGCGGCCCGGTTC
>CAZBDL010000665.1:0-1546 GCA_964490525.1 uncultured Victivallales bacterium
AACGGTCGCGGGGAATGGGGAGTGGGCGGAGATGATTCAGGAAGCGGAGCGCGCCGGCCTCTCACCCGACCGCATCCGCCGATTGATCGCGATCATGCTGGAGACATGACCTGTCGTGTTGCCGAGATGTGGTTCCAGTGAAACTCTGACCCGTCCTGCTGTTCTGCCATTTTTCGCTATGCCGCCTTCGATTCCTGCTGAGATTGGAACTCGCGGATCACCTGCAGCGGAGGGCAACCGCGGTTGTACCGGCCCTGATGGGGCCGCTCGGTGTTGTACCACCCAAGCCACTCGTCCAGGTCCGCCTGCAGCTCCTCGATGGTCCGGTAGTGCTTCTGTCGCAGCAAGCCTTCCAGGGCGTCCTTGAGGGTCTGGATGAACCGCTCCGCCTTGCCGTTGGTCCAGGCGTGCCGCACCTTCGTGTAGCGATGCTCAATGCCCAGTCGCCGGCATAGCGCCTCGAACGGATGATCTTGCTTGCCCTTGAACTCCGTCCCGTTGTCGGTGACCGCCCGCCCGATCCGGGTGACCCCTTCGGCCAAGAGCCTCTGATGCAGTAATTCCAGAGCCGAGGCGGCCATCTCGCCGTTTCGGGCAGGAGCCAGGACGGCCGTACCGTAGCTGGAGTGGACATCGATGGCCGCCGCCAGGTGAACGATCCTCGCCTCTTTCAGGCGACCGACCAGGGCGGTGTCGGCACCGGCCAGATAACCCGGCTCCGGCGCCTTCAGGTGCCGCTTCTTGCTCAACAGCCGATCCCGTTCCACTTCATCCGGCTCCGTCTGGCCGGAGCGCCGGCGCACTTCCTCCAGCCGCTTGGCCCGCGTCTCCAAACCCCGGCGCTTGAGGGTACCGTATACGGCGCTCTGGCCCACGCTGTGCTCTGCCCGCAAGGCCGCGGCGATGGTCCGGGAACCCGCCTCGGGATGGGCCAGGGCGTAGTCCACGATCGCCAGCTCCACCTCCAGGGCCGTCTGGTTCGGCATGGCCGGTGGGCGTCGCGGCACCCGATCCAGGAGCCAGTCGTCGCCGTGCTCCTCGTACCGGGCTTGCCAGCGCCGTACCGTCTTGCGTGAGATCTGTTCCCTTGCCGCGATCTCCATCTTCGGTGTGCCTTCCTTCAACGCCTCGATGACGCGCCGCCGCTTGGCGCTTCACCGGGGTCCCCGCCGAATCCGCGATTCGGTGGGGTGGTCGGGGATGGGCGGCCATTCGCAATCCCCTCCTCCTGGTTGTGTTGATCACACCCCAGTATTGGACGGGTATGCGGGGTCGCCCTTCTTCACGGGCTCAGGCCTCCCGGCCTACCCCTGTTCCCTGGTACCCCATCTTGGCATCAGTACAGTTAACCTGCATCCCGGGAACAAATAGAAATCGCCCAGCGTTGCAATACTGGGCGATGTAGGCTTCTGGTGTCAACGGTTGACGATTAAGGGGCCGGTTGTGGCGGACGGGCGGGTTGCGGCGGACGCGCCGGGGCATCCTGGGGCTGCGGCGGCGGCGCCGCCGGGAACTGGCCGCCCGGCGCCGCGGGGGCGGTGCCGGC
>CAZBDL010000666.1:0-1530 GCA_964490525.1 uncultured Victivallales bacterium
TTCCTTGAAGCCGTCGATCGTCGGCGGCTGAAGCGTCAAGACGCCGATGGTGCGCTCAACCGGGACGTTGGCCTTGTTGACGGTCTTCAGCGTCATCGCCAAGGGATCCTGGTTGCCGGGGACGGCCAGGAAATCCTCGACCGTGCCGCCAGCCTTCATCCAGTCCTTCAGCGCCTTCTTGCCGTAGAGCGCGATCTTCTTGTTCCAGAGCAGGTTGACGACCCCGTTGTCCCCCTCCCAGTCGACCTTTTGGGCCAGCTTCACGGCCGCCTTCTTGAGCTTCAAAGCGGTCGGATCCTTGATCGGGTCGTAGTATTCGGCAAGGAACTTGTCCTTGGCCGTGAACTCGAGCAGGTCGACATTCTCGGCGGTCACCGGAAAGGAGCCGCCGACGGTGGTGCTGGCCACGGCCGGCAGGGCCGGGGAGGCCAGGACCACCGGGTCGATCAAGTCGCCATCACGGTTGCCGTCGAAGATGATCAGCAACCCATCGTCCATCGTCGCCACGACGCCTTCATCGCCGCTCAGCGTCCAGGTCTGATTCGGGAAGAACATGAAGGGCATGTCGGGAACCGGCGGCGCCGCGTCAAGGAGAAGGTAGCGGATGCTGACGTCAAGGGTGTCCAGCAGGCCGCCATTGTCGTTGCGGGTCATCGACACGGCATCGGGCAGGGACGCCCCCTCGCCGGCGACGAGGGAGAGGAAGGCGACGATGTCCTGGGAGGCGATCGCCGGATCCGCGCCCGCGAAGACCTTGTAGTAGGTGAACTGCTCGAAGAAGGCGTCGGAGACATCCTCGGGGGCGTTGGCGGGATCAAAGAGCCAGTCGGCCGCCTCCTGCGGCACCCCGAAGGTCAGCAGGTTGGCCTTGGAGATCTGGAAGGTCATGTTCACGGCCAGGCAATCGATCTGCGGCAGGGAGCCGCCGGTGCCCAAGGCGATGACAAAGCCGGCGCCGCCGATGTAGGTCTCGGCATCGACCGGATTCTCACCCTGCCAGGTTGCCCCGCAGTTTGGCCCGTCAATCGACATGCCATTGGCAAAGAGCAGCGGCACATCCAGGGTGGTGGGGGTCACCCGTTCGCTGTTGCCGACGAACCCGCTCCCCATCTGGGTGGCGGAGAGCTCATCCGCACCGGACAGGGTGGCGAAGGTCAGGGAAAAGCCCGCGATCGGGGCGTCCATGCCTTGCACGGCATCGGCGATCGCGGCATTGACCACATCCATGAACTCGTCGTCCCGGTTGGTGTCGAAGGGCGGCGTCACGGCCTTGGCCGAGTTCGGGGCCAGCACCGCGACCGCCAAGGCCAAGCCTCCGGCCAGCCCTCCCAGAATGTTCCGTCGCATGCTGTTCATGACGCACTCCTCCCTGATGATGATTAAGGATTTCCTTTGCCCAGCATCAACCCTCCACTTGAGGGGTACGCTACCACCCCCGTTGGGCGATGTCAAACGAAAAGGTGGCCCGCAGAGTAGGGGTCAGTCTTGTGTGGGCGCGGGAGCTGGAGTTCGTCGTGGCGCCTTCAGGCG
>CAZBDL010000667.1:0-1509 GCA_964490525.1 uncultured Victivallales bacterium
TGTGAAGACGCTCTTCGTGGTCTTGGCCTGCTGCCTTTGGGTCAATCCCTACTTCAGCACCCGCGACCTGCTGGTGCTGGTGCCGTTGCTCGCCTTGCTGACCGGACACCATTACGCGCTGCTGGTGCGCCGTCACGGCGACGACCTGCATCGCCTTGTCCGGCATCTGGCGATGGCGGGAGTGGCCATGGCCGGCGGCATCCTGCTCTTCTATGTCGTGCCCCCGGAGCTGTGGGAGGACCTTCCCTTCCGCCTCGATCTGGGCTTTCGCGAATCGTTCCGCTGGCAGGGGCTGGGGCTCGCCGCGGCGGCCTTGGGCGCGAGCGCCTATCTGGTCCTGCGCCCGGGGCGGCATCCGGTGTGGTGCCATCTGCTGGCCGTGTGCGCGGCCGGCATGCTCTGCTACTGGGCCCTCTTCGATCCGTACCGGGCGCAGGATTGCGCGAAGGCCGAACTTGGTCTGGCCATCCGCCGCCACATGCTCCGCGACCTGGGGCTGCCGCCAGAGGGCGAGTTGCCGCCGGACCTGGTCGTCTACAAGGGGCCGCGCACCCAGGGGCTCTACAATGAGGGCGGCTACCTAGGGTGTCCGATCCAGCGGCTGAAGCGCTACCAGGATCTGCCGCCCGAGGCCGAGGCGGTCTACGTGCTGTGCGTGGTCGTGCCGGTGCATCCGTCGCGGCAATGGGGCGTGCCGTTGATGCGGACCGACTACGCCGGGCGACGGCTCTACCTGTACAAGGGGATGCGCGCGAAAACGGGCGAGGAGGGCAAGCCATGAGGATGACGCCGAAGGATTTCCTCTGCGCCTTGGCGGGCGGGGAGCTGCGAGCGCGGCTGGCGGCGCTGGCCGTGCCGCCCTTCCGTGCCGCCCAGATCCAGGACTGGCTGTTTCGGCGCTGGACCGCCGCCCCCGAGGGCATGGCCAACCTGCCACGCGACCTGCGCGGGCTGCTGGCGCGCGAATTCCGCAGCGGCGAGGTGGCGGCGGCGGCCGTCGACGGGGCCCGGGACGGGGCCCGCAAGCTGCTGCTGCGGCTGGGCGACGGCGAGACAATCGAGAGCGTGCTGATCCCGTCGCGCGACCGCCTGGCCTTCTGCCTGAGCAGCCAGGTGGGGTGCCCGGTGCGCTGCCGCTTCTGCGCCAGCGGCCGCCGGGGCCTGGTGCGCAACCTGGAGGCCGGCGAGATCCTCGAGCAGCTCCTGGCCTGTTGCCGCGAGGCCGGGCGCCGCCCCGACAACCTTGTCTTCATGGGCATCGGCGAGCCCCTGATGAACTACCGGGAGCTGGTCGCCGCCCTGGAGCGCATCGGGGCGACGGATGGCTTCGCCTTCTCGCCGCGCCGGATCACCATCTCGACCAGCGGCTGGAGTCCGGGCATCCTGCAGCTGGCCCGCGAGGGCCACCCCTGGCATCTGGCCCTCTCGTTGCATGCGCCCGACGACGGGCTGCGCGCGCAGACTCATCGCGGCGACCAACGTGCCGGCCGGCCTGACGGCGAACTTCGT